>DATCGK010000475.1:0-4264 GCA_036508975.1 Candidatus Limnocylindrales bacterium | reverse complement strand
CATCCGCGCCTACCTGTTCCTGGGTCTCAGCTTCGCCCTCGCGGCCGCGTTCGCCATTCCCATCGCGTCGTCCCTCCTCCACCTGGCCGGCACCTCGACGTCCAGCTACTTCGGGGGTCCGCTCGGCAGCTGCGTCACCGTGTTCGCGGTGCTCGGTGGGTTCGCCTATCTCGGCTGGGTCCTCCCGGCCCGGGTCGCCAAGCCCGCCGTGCGATCCGTGCGCGGTGTGCGCCGGCAGGTCGCGGCGCTCGGGTTCGTGATCGGGTCGGCCGTCATCTGGCTCCTGCTCGACCTCACGCTGGACCCGGTCCTTGCCCTGGGGCTCCCGCTGGCCCCGGTCGCGTTCGCGGCCGCGGCGCTGCGGGCGCCCGAGAGGCCGACGTTCCGGGTCGGGTTCATCCCGGCGGTGCTCCTGACCGCGGCCCTCATCCTGCCGATGACGCTGGTCGCGCTCGCCACCACGACGCCATCGGACCACGGGGGCTGGGAGGCCGACTGGTCGGCGATCGGTGAGGCGCCCGCGACGGGCAGCCTGGAGAACATCAGCACGAACGCGTCGTGGGCGATGGGCCCTCCAGGCGACGTGTCGGTGACGCTGGACTTCGGCGAGGCCGCGCCGGTCATGGTCGCCAGGTACCCGACCGTCGCCGCGGAGACGTGGCCCGCGGTGGACATCGGCGGGAAGATCCTGTTCGGCCCGTCCCCGCTCGTGGTGCAGCGGGTCCGGGCGCAGCCGACAACAACCATCTCGTGGTCGCTGCCGCACCTCCGGGACAGCGTGACGACCGCGACCTCCGTGGTGGGCATCACGCCGGACGGGCGGCGCGTGGTCCTTGCGGAGGACATCTCGCTGTACCCGACACCGGCCTGGAAGGGCACCGTCGCCGACTGGTGGCTTGGTCGCTGACGGAGGCCCGGGTGCGCGCCCCAATCCTGGCCGGAATCGCGGGCGGTTCAAGCCGAAAGTTCCGAGCGGAGACTGACAAGGTCACTGACCAGTTGGCCCCGACGGACTCACTCGGCAACGAAACCAGCGCGGCGGCGCCCATTGCGGGACCCGCTACAATCGCCCGAAGCCAAGTCGCAACCTTTGGCTGTGGAAGCCGACTCCCGGGCGCGACGCCCGCGGCACGCGCGGCCGGTCACAACGCCACCGCGGGTATCATGCCCGCCACGCAGTCGAGGAGCCGGTCCGTGACGCTGACCACCCCACCTACCGCCCGCATCGGCGGCAGCATCGTCGCCAACCTCCCGGTCGCCGAGCTCTACGAGCACGCCATCCGCGCGGCCGAGGGCACGATCGCGGCCGAGGGCCCGCTCGTCGTGCGCACCGGCCAGCACACCGGCCGCTCGCCCAAGGACAAGTTCGTCGTCCGCGAGCCCTGGAGTCAGGACAAGGTCTGGTGGGGCGAGGTCAACCACGAGATCAGCGAGGAGCACTACGACAAGCTCCGTGCCCGGCTGGTGGAGTACGTGGCGGACAAGCAGCTCTACGCGCAGGACATGTACATCGGCGCGCACCTCCAGCATCGCCGGAGCCTCCGCGTCTACACCGAGACCGCCTGGGCCAGCATCTTCGCGCGCAACCTGTTCCGCCGGCCGCCGCAGGAGGACCTGGCGTCCTTCGTGCCCAACTTCACCATCATCAACGTGCCCAGCTTCCAGGCGGACCCGGAGACCGACGGGACCCGGAGCGGCACGGCGATCCTCCTCCACCTCAAGCGGATGGAGATCATCATCGTCGGGACGATGTATGCGGGCGAGATCAAGAAGGCCGCGTTCACCGTCATGAACTACCTGATGCCCGACGAGGGCGTGCTCCCGATGCACTCCTCGATCAACGTGGGCAAGGACGGCGACGCCTGCATCTTCTTCGGCCTCTCCGGCACCGGGAAGACCACCCTGTCGGCGGACCCGCTGCGGAGCCTGATCGGGGACGACGAGCACGGCTGGGGCGACGGCTACACCTTCAACTTCGAGGGCGGCTGCTACGCGAAGACCATCCGCCTATCGTCGATGTACGAGCCGGACATCTTCGCCACCACCAAGCGATTCGGGACGATCCTCGAGAACACCGACATGTTCCCCGAGACCCGGGAGCTGGACCTCGACTCGGAGAAGTACACGGAGAACACCCGCGCGGCCTACCCGCTCCACTTCATCGGCAACGCGGACCCGACGGGCATCGCCCCCGGGCCGAAGAACGTCGTGTTCCTGACGGCCGATGCCTTCGGGGTGCTGCCGCCGATCAGCCGCCTGAGCCGGGAGCAGGCGGCGTACCACTTCATCAGCGGCTACACGGCCAGGCTCGCCGGCACGGAGATCGGCGTCACCGAGCCCAGCGCCACCTTCAGCGCCGGGTTCGGGGCTCCGTTCCTGCCACGCCACCCGGGCGAGTACGCCCACATGCTGGTGGACCGCCTGGAGAAGTTCGACGTCCCCGTCTGGCTCGTGAACACCGGCTGGACCGGCGGCCCGTACGGCGTCGGGCACCGGATGAACATCAACCACACGCGGAACATGGTCCGGGCGGCCATCAACGGCGACCTCGATGGCGTCGAGACGGTCATGGATCCGGTCTTCCGGGTCGCGGTGCCGGTCGCCGTCCCGGGCGTGCCGGACGAGGTGCTCATCCCCCGCAACACCTGGCCCGACAAGGTGGCCTACGACGAGGCGGCCAACCGCATCGCGGACATGTTTCACGACAACTTCGAGAAGTACGCGGACGGCGTCAGCGACGGGATTCGCAACGCCGGGCCCGTCGCGGCCAGGGCCGGGGCCGCCGAGGGCTGACGTCCGGCCGCATCCACAGGTCCCTCCCGATACCCGAGGAGCAGCACACCATGGCCCGCAACAAGGTCACCGTCATCGGCGCCGGCAATGTCGGCGCGACCACCGCGCAGCGCATCGCCGAGGCCGGCCTAGCCGACGTCGTGCTCGTGGACATCATCGAGGGCCTGCCGCAGGGCAAGGGCCTCGACCTCGCCGAGGCGGCCCCGGTCGTCGGTCACGACGCCCGCGTCATCGGCACCAACGACTACGCGGACACCGCGGGCTCGGACATCATCGTGGTGACGTCGGGCATCGCCCGCAAGCCCGGCATGAGCCGCGACGACCTCATCGCGACCAACGCCGGGATCGTCGGCGGCGTGGTGAAGGCCGCGGCCGCCGTCTCGCCCGACGCGATCCTGATCGTCGTCACCAACCCGCTCGACGTCATGTGCCACGTCGCCTTCGCCGCGTCCGGCTTCCCGCGCGAGCGGGTCCTGGGCATGGCCGGCGTCCTCGACTCGGCCCGGTTCCGGACGTTCATCGCCCTGGAGCTCGGCGTTTCCGTGGCCGACGTGCAGGCGTTCGTCCTCGGCGGTCACGGCGACACGATGGTGCCGCTGTCCCGCTACTCCACCGTCGCCGGTGTGCCGATCACGGAGCTGCTCTCGCCCGAGCGCGTCAAGGCGCTCGAAACTCGGACTGCGAACGGCGGCGCCGAGATCGTTGCGCTGCTCAAGACGGGATCCGCGTTCTACGCCCCGGCCGCGTCCACGTTCGAGATGGTCGACGCCATCCTCCGCGACCGGAAGCGCGTCCTCCCGTGCGCCGTCCATCTCGAGGGCGAGTTCGGCGTGAACGGGCTGTTCGTGGGCGTGCCGGTGGTCCTCGGCCGGGGCGGCCTCGAGCGCGTGTTCGAGATCAAGCTGACCGCCGACGAGCAGGCCGCGTTCGAGAAGTCCGCGGCGGCCGTCAAGGAGCTGGTGGCGGCGCTCCCGGCCTGACGCCTGCCCACCACCAGGTCGAGGCCCCCGGCTCGCCGGGGGCCCCCGGATCCCCGTCGCCGTCGCGCCGCGGCCCCGGGAGATCCGGTGCGGCTGCGCACCGGATCTGGTACTTTCGGGGCAGTACCAGCCGGAATCCGGCGTGACGCCGGCCGCCGGGCGCGTTACGTTTCCCTGACCGTGCGTCCCCGCGGGTCGCCAAGCCGTGCCAGCATCCGGGGCCTCGGGAGCGGCGCTCCCCGCCGGAAGGACCCGGGCTGATAAGGAGACCAGGCATCGCCTGAGGAGGATCATGAACCGGAGAGCGTTCGCTTCGGTCGTCGGCTCGCTGCTGCTGCTGGCAGTGCTGATGCCCACCGCCGTCATCGCGCGATCACCCGCCGCAGGGCAGTTCACCAAGGGCGGCATCTTCATCGTCCAGATGGCCGACCAGCCCGTCGTCGCCTACACCGGCGGCGCCAAGGGCCTCCAGGCGACGGCTCCGAAGGCCG
>DATCGK010000474.1:0-7495 GCA_036508975.1 Candidatus Limnocylindrales bacterium | reverse complement strand
CGCCTCGCCCGGTTCCTGGCCCGCGTCGAGCGTCTCACGCCGGACGAGCTGGACCGTCTCGCCGCCGCGGATCCGCCGCCGATCGCGTTCCTGGCCACGGTCCGCCGGTTCCTCACGCCCGACGCGAGGACTGCGTTCGCCGCTGCCGAGGCGGAGCTGGCCGCGCGCGTCCCGCCGGATCGCTGGGCCGAGACCGGACTCCGCGAGGGGCTGCTGGGGGTCGCAGCCGAGCTGGTGCTGACCGCATTCCTGGACGACGCCCTGGCTGAGCCTTTCCGCAGCCGTGCGCGGGAGCGGCTGCTGCGCGCGTGGGAGGCCTCGATCGACCAGCCACGCCACGGCCCCAACGCCCGCATCGTGGCCGCCGTGCGCGACCGCGTGGCCGCGATGACGCGGGCAGAACTGGCCGTGTTCCTGCGCGCGTCGCAGGGGATCGCCGGGGGCGACCGACCGTGGCCGACGGCCCTGGACCTGGAGGAGGACGAGGCGCTGCGCATCTCCGCCGAGCTCGCGGCCCGGGACGTGGCGGCGGCCGTCACGGTGGCCGATCTCCCGCCGGGTGTCGAGAGGCGGGCCCGGCGGCTGGCCGGGCGCCTCGGTTACGTGGTTGCGCTGCGGCACGCCTTCGCCGCCGCGACCTACGCTGGACTTGTCGCCCCGTTCGTGTCTGCGACGAATACGACCGGTGCCGCCGGCGCCACGGGCGCCGTTGATCCGCCTGAGACCGGCCCGGGGGTTCGGCGCGCGCGCTGAGATCTGCGCTGTGCGATCCTCGTGGACGTGGAACCGCTGACGCTGATCGTGCTCCTGGGACCGGGCCTGGCGCTCGCCGCCGCACTGCTGGTCATCCGGCGCCGGGACGACCAGATCGACGCCCTCGTGACCGAGACCGCCGCCGCCCGAGCCTCCGCGCGGGTCGGAGCCGACCTTTCCCGGGACGCCGAGACCGACCCGGCCGACGACCTGCTGCCCGTGGGCGTCCTGCGGGTTGTGGACGGCCGCGTCGCGCGCGCGAACGCCCCTGCCCACGGGCTCCTGGGGATCGCCCCCGGCCGGCTCGTCGGCAGGACCGTCATGGAGACCTTCCTGGACGCCCGGATCGAGACGCTCCTCGCGGGGATCGGGCCTGGCGGGATGGCAACGGCCGAGTTGAGGATGCCGGGGCCGGACGACGGGATCGTCGCCCTGCGCGCCTCGCGCCTCGATGGGGCCGACCTTCTGGTGATCCTGGAGGACGTCTCAGAGCTCCGCCGCCTCCAGCACATCCGCACGGCGTTCATCGACAACCTGAGCCATGAGCTCCGAACGCCGCTGTCCACCGTCAGCCTCCTCGCGGAGACGCTGGCACGCGAGGCCGAGATGAACGACATCCCACCCCGGATGCGCGATCGGATCGGCAAGATCGAGGTGGAGACGGGCCACCTGGTCCAGATGGTCAACGAGCTGCTGGACCTCGCCCGCATCGAGGGCGGCGGCCGCCTCGACATGGTTGACGGCGTGGACGTTGGCCGCCTGGCGGAGAGCTCCGTGGAACGCCTGCGGCTGTTCGCCGAGCGCCAGGGCGTGACGCTGGCCGTGACGGTGGAACCCGGGACGCCGCGGATCCGCGTCGATGAGGCGCGCCTGGGGCAGGTCATCCTGAACCTCGTCCACAACGCCGTGAAGTTCAGCCCGGACGGTGGCGAGGTCCGTGTCACGGTCGACCACACGCCGGACGCCGTGCAGGTCGCCGTCGTCGACCACGGCATCGGCATCGCCCCTGCAGACCGGGACCGGGTCTTCGAGCGCTTCTACAAGGCCGACCGGGCGCGCGTCCGGGGCGGCGGGACGGGCCTCGGCCTCTCGATCGCCCGGCATATCGTGGAAGGGCACGGCGGCCGGATTCGTGTCGAGTCGGAGGAGGGCCGCGGCTCGACCTTCTCGTTCACCATCCCGCTCGTCCCGGCCGACGCCGGAACCTGACCCGGAGGACCAGCCCGCGTGGATCGCCTGCTCGTCGCGACGATGAACATCCGCAACATCGCCGACCGCTGGGAGGAGCGACTGCCGCTGCTGCTCGCCGACATGGCGGTGCTCCAGCCGGATCTCCTCGGCCTCAACGAGGTCGTCTACCCGATGCAGCAGGACCGGCTCCTGGGCGCCGCGGGCGAGGGCCGCTACGAGGCGGTCCGTGGCTGGGCCGGCCGCCCGGAGTACGGCAACAGCCTGCTCGTGAAGGCGCCGCTCGCGGCCGGGGATCCGGGCCGCCTGGACCTGGGCGCGACGCGGTCCGCACATCGTGTCCCCATCGCGCTCCCCGGCGGGGCGAGGCTCCTGTTCGCCGTCACCCACCTCCACCACCTCCCGGTGGATCAGGACGTCCGCCTGGCCCAGGTGGAGCTCCTGCTGCCGTGGCTGGATGCCTCGCCCGGCCACGACGCGATGATCGTGGTGGGGGATTTCAACGCCCACCCGCTCGAGCCCGCCCATGCCCGCATGCGCGAGGCCGGGTTCGCATCGGCGTACGCCACCGCCAACGGCGCCGAGCCCCCGGTCACCTGGCCCTCGGGCATCCAGGCTCCCGGGATGGACACCGATGGGGAGCCGTCCTGTCTCGACTACGTCTGGGTGCGCGGCGCGGTCGAGGTGGAGGACGCACGGCTCGTCTTCGACCGCCCGGCCACCGGTGATCCCACGCTCTACCCGTCGGACCACTTCGGCCTGGCGGCCCACCTGCGGATCGGGTAGGGGAGCGCGATGCCCGGTCAACCGCTCCCGCCGGCGCGGCCGCACCCGCCGGCGTCGGTCCGGCCGCTCCGCCTCGCCCACCGCGGCGACTGGCGGGTCGCGCCCGAGAACACGATCGAGGCGCTGATCGCGGCGGTGCGGATCCCCGGCTGCGACGGCGTGGAGTTCGACGTCCGCCTCAGCGCCGACGCCGTCCCGGTGCTCCTTCACGACGAGACGCTCGCACGCGTCCAGCGCCGTCTGGGCCGCGCGGACGAGCTGCGGGCAGCCGACCTCGCGGCGGTCGGGGTGCCCACCCTGGCCGAGGTCCTCGCGGCCATTCCCCCGGGTGCGTTCCTGGACGTCGAGCTGAAGGGCGACGATCACGGCGGCGTGACGGCCGGCGTGCTGGTGGCGGCGCGCGGGGAGGCGGGCGAGCGGGCCGTCGTCTCATCCTTCGAGCCCCCGACGCTGGCCGGGATGGCCGATCACCTGCCGGGCTGGGTCCGCTGGCTGGGCGCGGAGGATCTGTCGCCGGCCACGATGTCCCTGGCCCTTGGGCTCGGTTGCGCGGGCATCTCTGTTCGCTGGGGAGCGATCACGCTCGCACGGGTCCGGGAGGCGCACGCCGCCGGGCTGGACGTGGCGGCCTGGACCGTGCGGCGGCGGGCGACGTTCAACCGGCTCGACCGGCTGGGCGTGGTCGCGTGCTGCGTGGAGGCCGCCGCGCTCGACGGGTAGGGCGTCCGGGGCGCGAGTGTCGGCCGCCGCTGGCTCTAGCCCGCGACCGGCGCCGTGGCGCGTTCGCTCGTACCCGTCGAATGTCGTCCAGACGGCATCGGCGCGCTGTCGCCGACGATCAGCTCCGTCGGCAGCACCAGGTTGCGGACGATGTCCAGGCCCGGTTCGGCGTCGAGCGCCGTCAGTAGCTCGCGCACGGCCTGGCGGCCCATCTCGGCCAGCGGCTGGCGGATCGTGGTCAGGGACGGCGTGAACTGCGCCGCCTCGGGAAGCCCGTCGAACCCGACGACGGCGAGCTCCTCCGGGATCCGGATCCCGCGCTCGTTGGCGACCTGCAGGGCGCCGAGCGCCATCTGGTCGCTGGCCGCGAACAGGCCGTCGATGCGGGGGTCGGCCGCCAGGATCTCCGCGAAGGCGGTCACGCCACTGGCGGACCTCCAGTCGCCGGTGACCATCGGGCCGGGCTCGAGCCCGGCTGCGGCGAGCGCAGCCAGCCAGCCGTCGCGGCGGTCCCGGGCCTCGCGCCATTCCAGCGGGCCGGCAAGATGCGCGATCCGCGTCCGCCCCAGGGCGAGGAGGTGTTCCGTGGCCCGCATCGCGGCGGCGACGTTGTCGATACCGACGGTCGTGAACTCTGGAGTAGGTTCGGCCTTGAGGAAGACGACCGGCGGCCGGGCGAACGGCAGCTGCTCCTGGACGTGGCGGATGTTCGCACCCATCTGCGGCGGCGCGAAGATGATCCCCTCCACCCGGTGGGCGAGGAGGAACTCGACGACCGGGACGATGTCCGGCACGTCGAAGCTCGCCAGCTCCTTGAGGATGACCGAGTAGCCCGAGGCTTCGCAGGCTTCCGCGACCCCGTTGACCGTCTGGGCCACGCCGAAGTACTTCAGGCCAGCGGCGATCACGCCGATCATCTGGGACCGGCGCTGCACCAGGCTCCGGGCGACCGCGCTCGGGCGGAAGCCCTGCTCCTCGATGGCGGCTTCGACCATGCGTCGCGTCTCCGGCGACACGTCCGGGCGCTTATTGAGGACGCGAGAAACCGTCTGCGTGGAGACACCGGTCAGCTTGGCGATCTCCTTGATCGTGACCCGGTGGTGGCGCGGCAATGTGCTCAGTACTCCCTGCGGCCGGGCTTGCCGCACGGTTACGCGGCCTGTGGCGTATGGTACCGTGAACGGTAACGGGAACGATAACGGTCAACCGTCCCGCTGTCATCTCTCGAATTATGCGCCCCGAGCAGCAGCCCGGTCCCGGCCGATCCAAAGGCCGGCCCCGGGGACGTGACAGAGCCGGAGGGGGCAGGAGGCGTCGTGAGCAGGTACACGATCGGCGTTGACTTCGGCAGCGAGTCCGGTCGCGCCGTCCTGGTCGACGTGGCCGACGGCCGCCAGGTCGCCACGGCCGTCTACCCCTACTCGAACGGCGTGATCGACGAGCGGCTGCCGCTGCCGGATCGCGACGTCCGGCTGGCGCCCGACTGGGCGCTCCAGGATCCCGAGGACTACCTGCGAGTCTTCCAGGAGACCGTCCCGGCCGTGCTGCGCGCGTCCGGCGTGGACGCCGCGGACGTGATCGGCCTGGGCATCGACTTCACCGCCTGCACCATGCTGCCGACGACGAAGGACGGGACGCCGCTCTGCCTGCTGCCCGAGCTCCGGGCCAACCCGCACGCGTGGGTCAAGCTCTGGAAGCACCACGCGGCACAGCCCGAGGCGGACCGGATCAACGAGACCGCCGCCCGGACCGGCCAGGCCTGGCTCCCGAAGTACGGCGGCAAGATCAGCTCCGAGTGGTTCTTCAGCAAGGTGCTGCAGATCGTGGACGAGGCCCCGGAGGTCTACGCCGCGGCGGACCGCCTGATCGAGGCCGCCGACTGGGTCGTCTGGCGCCTCACCGGCGTCGAGACGCGCAACCCCACCACGGCCGGCTACAAGGCCATCTGGTCCAGGAGCGAGGGCTTCCCGGACCGCGCGTACTTCCTGGCCCTGGACCCACGCCTGGCGGACGTCGTGGACACGAAGATGTCCCGCGACATCGCCCGGACCGGGGACCGCGCCGGCGGCCTGACCGCCGAGGCCGCGGCCTGGACGGGGCTGCGCGAGGGCACTGCGGTCGCCGTCGCCAACGTGGACGCGCACGTCGCGGTGCCTGCCGCCACGGTGACCGGCCCCGGCCGGATGGTCGCGATCATGGGCACCAGCACCTGCCACATGGTCCTGGCCCCTGACGAGCACCTGGTCCCCGGGATCTGCGGCTACGTCGAGGACGGGATCCTGCCCGGGTACGTCGGCTACGAGGCCGGGCAGTCCTGCGTCGGCGACCACTTCGCGTGGTTCACCGAGCACGCGGTCCCGGAGTCCTACCGGATCGAGGCGCGCGCCCGTGGCCTCGACATCCACGCCCTCCTCCAGGAACAGGCCGGGCTCCTCCAACCGGGGGAGTCCGGCCTGCTCGCCCTCGACTGGTGGAACGGCAACCGGAGCGTCCTTGTGGACGCGGAGCTGGGCGGCCTGCTCGTCGGTGCCACCCTGGCCACCACGGCCCCGGAGATCTACCGGGCGCTGGTCGAGGCGACTGCCTTCGGGACGCGGGTGATCATCGAGGCTCTCGAGGCCAACGGTGTCCCCGTCGACGAGGTGATCGCGTGCGGTGGCCTGGCCGAGAAGAGCCCGCTGATCATGCAGATCTACGCGGACGTCACCGGCAAGACCTACAGGCTGTCCGGCTCCGACCAGACGCCGGCCCTCGGCGCGGCGATGTTCGGCGCGGTGGCGGCCGGTGCCGGTGCCGGCGGCTGGGCGAACATCGAGGACGCGAGCAGCGCCATGGCCCATCTCTCGGACCGTGCCTACACCCCGGACCCCGGGCACCACGCGGTCTACGACGAGCTGTACCGCGAGTACGTTCGGCTGCACGACTACTTTGGGCGGGGCGAGAACAACGTCATGAAGACGCTCCGCGGGCTGCGCGCGCGGGCGAAGGCGGAGGTGGGCTGATGCGCCTCGCGGCGCTGCGCGAAACCCTGGTCGAGCTGCACGCGGAGCTGCCGCGGCACGACCTGGTCGTCTGGACCGGCGGCAACGTGTCAGCCCGGGACCCCGAGACAGGCCTCGTGGCGATCAAGCCCTCGGGCGTCCGCTACGAGGATCTGACCGCCGAGACGATGGTCGTCCTGGATCCCGACGGCAACGTCGTGGAGGGCTCGTATTCCCCCAGCTCGGACACGTTGAGCCATCTCTACATCTACCGCCACCGGCCTGACGTAAACGGGGTTGTCCACACCCATTCGCGCTACGCCACGGCGTTTGCGGCGGTTGGGCGCTCCATCCCGGTCTACCTCACGGCCCAGGCCGATGAGTTCGGCGGCGAGATCCCGTGCGCCGGTTTCACGCTGATCGGCGACGAGGGGATCGGGAAGCTGGTCGTGGAGGGAATTGGCCGCTCGCCGGCGATCCTGCTCAAGAACCACGGCGTGTTCACGGTCGGACCCACGGCGAAGGCCGCGGTCAAGGCCGCCATCATGACCGAGGATGTCGCCGCCACCGTGTTCCTCGCCCTGCAGCTGGGCACCCCCGACGTCCTGCCCGAGGACGTCGTCGCCCGGCTCCACGACCGCTACATGAACGTTTACGGCCAGCGCTGACCGCTGTACCGCACATCCCAGGGAGATCCTCCGTGCTCAACCTTGCGGCTTCCGAGGTCTGGTTCGTCACCGGCAGCCAGCACCTGTACGGCCCCGAGACGCTGGCCACCGTCGCGGACCACGCGAACGCCATCGCGGCCGCGCTCGACGCCGCCCCGGCGATCCCGGTGCGCGTCGTGCCCAAGCCGGTCCTCACGGGGTCGGACGGCATCCTTGCGCTCGCACGCGCGGCCAATGCGGATGCCGCCTGCGTTGGCCTGATCACGTGGATGCACACGTTCAGCCCGGCCAAGATGTGGATCGCGGGCCTGGAGGCGCTCGACAAGCCCTTCCTGCACCTCCACACGCAGTACAACCGCGAGATCCCCTGGGCCGACATCGACATGGACTTCATGAACC
>DATCGK010000473.1:0-3443 GCA_036508975.1 Candidatus Limnocylindrales bacterium | reverse complement strand
TCGCTCCAGCCGCGCCAGGCCGCTCGGCATCGTCTTCAGCAGGACGGCGACGGGACGCCCACGGTCGGTGATCTCCACGGTCTCGCCCGCGGCCACCCGCCGCAGGATCGCGCTCGCGTCCCGGCGCAGCTCACGAACCCCGACATGCTCCATGTGCGACATGGTAGCACATCGCCCGCCAGGGCGATGAACCCGCGCCGGACCGGCCCGTGGCGATGGCCACCGCGTCGCGCCCGTGTTCCGTCACGGTTGTCGTCTCTCTGGACGCAGCGGCCAAGGTCATCCGGAAAGTCGATCCGTGGGCGGACCCTCTACGTCGGCCGGGTGGGACGAGCGTCGAACCCGAGGCCCGCGTACGCGGGCAGGCGCCGGGCGTGCATGCGGGCGAGGACGGGTACGCGGACGTCGACGTAGTCGTGGACTCCCACCCGGGCCTTGCCGGCGATCGGGCGAAGCACCCGGCCAACGTACTGGACGATGCGACCCTTGAAAGCGATCGGGAACGCCAGGAAGAGGGTGTCGAGCGGCGGGCAGTCGAAGCCCTCGCCGAGGAAGCTGCCGGTCGCGACGAGGATCACGCCGCCACCGGGTCGCACCATCGCCAACTCGTCCATCACAAGACTGCGGGCCTTCTTGCCCATCCCGCCCTGTAGTACGAGCGGCTCCAGGCCGAGGGCTCGGAGGCCCTCCACGAGTCGCGCGACGTGCGCGGTCCACTGGGAGAGGGCCAGGCAGTTGTGTCCCAGGCGCACCGCGGCGGCGATGTCTTCGCAGATCTGGCGGGTGCGCTCGCCATCCTCGACGACGCCTCGGAACACCCCTTGGATGGCCGATCCCGCCCCCTCGAGCTCGTCGGCCACCGCAAGAGCCATGGCGTGCTCCGTCGGGTGGACCACCAGCGCGCGCTCGAACTCCTCCTGGTCGAGCACAGATGGCCCCATGCGATGTCGGATGGGGCCGCAGTACATCGTGATCAAGCCCTCGAGGCCATCGCGCCGATAGGGAGTCGCCGTCAGGCCGAGCCACGCGGGTGCCGCGATCTGGCGGACGGCGCGCTCGAAGGTCGTCGCCGGCACGTGGTGGCACTCGTCGACGACGATGAGCCCGTACCCGGCGGTCAGTTCGGCGAGGTCGTCGCGTCGCGCCAGCGACTGGACCATCGCGATGTCGATGACACCGCCGGGCCGGCGGCGCCCCGCGCCGATGATGCCGATCCGCTTGCGTTCGATCCCCAGATGGACGGAGAGTCGGTCTCGCCACTGGTCCACGAGCGGCTGACGGTCGACGATGACGAGCGTGGGCACCGCTCGTCTGGCGATCACGCCGCAGGCCAGCACCGTCTTCCCGGCGCCGGGCGGCGCAACGAGGACGCCGAGCTCGTGACGGGACAGCGCGTCGAGCGCTTCGAGCTGGCTGGGTGAGAGCGTCGCCTCCAGGCGGACGTCGATCGGCGACAGAGGCGGGCGCCGGTCGTGGACCACGAGCTGGCTCCCCGCCTCCGCGATGACCGCATCGGCCGCCTCGCGGAGCCCTCTCGGCAAGAGCAATCGATCGAGCGTCTCGCCATAGCAGCGCAGGAAGCGCGGCATCTTCCACGCCGAAAGGCGAAGGCGCTCCTTCTCGTAGTAGGCCGGGTTGTGCAGCGAGGCGAGGTGCTTGAGGGCGGCGAGGAGCGCGGGTGGCATCCCGATCCGGTCGATCGACAGCATCGCCCCGGTCTTGGCCATGATGGTCTCGGGCGGCTTCGGCACCGGTTGGCCGTGGGGTGCCCGGTACGTTCGCTCGTCCGGGCCCGCGGCGACCAAGCGGACGGATTCCGCGAAGGAGGCGATGGCCCCTGGGGAACTGCGACCCAGCGAGGACAGGAAGGCCCACTGATCCTCGAACGGCTCGAGCGTCGCCGGGTCGAGGAAGACCGTCGTGCCGCGGCGCCGGCACTCACCCTGCAGCGGCAGGGCGATCAGGTTGCCGAACGACCCGTTGGGCATGAAGTCCTGGGCAGGGAAGAGCCGGTCGTAGCTGGCGAGGTCGAGCTCGGCCCTGATCGTCATGGCCTCCCGCAGGAGGAACGCGCCGATCCTCCGAGCGGCTGAGGCATGGACCGGGCCGCCGAAGAACATCCAGGCATGGGCCCCGTCACCCGACCGCGACCGTTCCAGGGCAACCGGGATCCCGGCGGCACGCGCGGCATCGATGTAGGCGACGGCGTCGAGGACCCATGACGGGCCGTCGAAGTCGCAGGCGAGCAGCCGGCACGTATCGCCGCGCAGCAGCGGGTACAGGCCGATATGCACGCGACCGGTCAGGTGTGCTTCGACGATCGCGTCCGTCAGGGGCAGGTACTCACGATCTGGTCTCCGTGCGTTGGCCGGACCGCCCACGACGACGGGGCTCCATCCTGACTTCCCGCTGCGAGCGTTCTCCCAGCGAGCGGCGTACACGTCCTCGCGCCCGGCGAACAACGACCGGAAGAGCGCGATCTTGGCCTCCGGCGAAGAGTGGCCGTCCACCTGTGCCCGATTGGTGGCGACCACGGGGTCGCGGAAGAGCGTGGGCTCCCAGGCGGGCGTCGGCGGCGGCGGTTGGGCGGTCGCGGGTTCGGGGGAGTCCAGACCGAGCAGCGACCGCAGTCGCCGGTTCTCGGCGCGGAGCCGTTCGACTTCACGGCGAAGCTCGGCCGGGCTCGCGGCGGCGTGCTCACCCATCGCAGCCGTCCCGCCGACCCTGACTCACGCTGGCTCACGGGTCTGGCGCAACTCACGGGCGCGCTCGGCATACCGGACGCGAGCCCAGTGCAGGTCGTCGAAGCGGCAGGCGGCGAGCCTCCCCTCCGTGTCGCCGGCGGGCTTGCCCATTCGCCCGTAGACCGCGCCGACCGTCTCGAGGAGCGCGGCCGTGTCGGTTCGATCGCGGGCGAGAAGGCCCAGGTCATGGGCCCCGGTCACGAGATCCGGATTGCGCCCGACGAACTCGCCGCCGCCGGTGAACGGAACGGGCAGCGCGTCCCGCCCCTCCTCCACCCGGTCGAAGTACGCCTTGAAGCAGAGGACCTCGCGGAGGAGCGCCAGGCGGTCGTCGACGTGGCGCGCGACCGTCGCGAGGTCATATACGTCGCGGCCGAGCATCGTCCGCCGGAACCGCGACAGCTTCTCGGCCACGGTCTCAAGGAGGTCGGCGACCGGCGGATTGACGGGCTCGAACCCGAGGAACCGGCGCTCGATCCCGGGGATCCGCGCGCGCTCGGGATGGGTGGCGGGCAGCAGGAGGGGACGCGGGGAGAAATCGAGGCTTGCGGGCAGCGATGAGCCGTGCTCCGCCGTCTCCGCGTGCCAGGTGCCCTTGCGTGCCGCGGCGTCGTACTTGTCGAGGACGAACGTCACGCCTTCGTGCGTGACCCGCTGGTCCAGGCGTTCGAGGATGTGATCGGCGTAGATGGGGTCCCC
>DATCGK010000472.1:0-2237 GCA_036508975.1 Candidatus Limnocylindrales bacterium | reverse complement strand
GGAATGCGATCAGGTTGGGGGTGCTCGATGAGCGGATCTGACCCGGAGCACATGGGATCGTTCGCGGAGGGCGAGCGCACACTCCCCGGCGACGACTCTCCCGGCCACTTCAGCGAGGGGCAGGAAACCGCCCACGCGGAGCACCTCCGGATGGGCTCCTTCGCCGACACGTCCTGCATAGGGTGCGTTGCCATCGAGAGCACGCATGCCGAGCACGAGCGGAAGGGCACATTCGCCGACAGCACCTGTCCGAAGTGCCAGACGATGGCGGGAGGGGTTGGAGCCGCTGGCTAAACCGGGGTCGGCCCCGCATCGGGCGGGGTGCCACTCGCACGCCGCCCCCTTTTCGCTGGAGGACTGCCGCCAGACCGACGGAGGCATGACAGGCTCTCGGGCCATTGTCTCCGGGCGGCGCCGGTTCGGTTACCTCGTGGCCACCACCCCGGCGAACACGATGTAGCAGACGATGATGATCGAGCCTGCTCGACGGTCCAGCCCACGGCCGCGCAGGGCCAAGACAATGGCCCCCGCTGTCAGGGCTAGGAAGGAGACGGCCACGAACGTGGCGTCGCCTGAGGGAGCGACAAGCCCGAGGAGCGTCCCCGGCAACAGGAGGCCGATCACAACGTTCAGGGCGTTGCTGTTGAACGCCTCGCTCAACGTCGCTGCGCCCCGCCCCCGTCGGGCGAGGTAGATCGCGGCCACGGCGTTGGGCAGGCTGGTCACGCTCGCGAGGATGAGGCCGCCCACCACGATGGGTGCCAGTCCAGCCGCCGAGCCAAGAGTCGTAGCCGCCTCCTCCATTGCCACGCTGGCCGTGATCACGACGATCACGGCGACGAGGGCGATGCCCGCGTCCCGGCCATCTCCTCGCTGAGGACGCATGGCGACGAACAGTTCCGCCTCCTCCTCGGCGAAAGCCCGCGCCAGCCACGCCGACCACCGCCCCGGCAGCCGCAGTCGCGCCCGCGTTGCCGGGTGCTCGGCGCTGTATGCCACGTAGGGCACGAACACGAGAAGTGCCGCGATGAGGCCGACGGCCGGTGCAACCAGACCCGCCACCACGGCGAGGCTGAGCAGCCCGAGCCACAGCCCGACGGCACCTTCGAGAAGCACCGCTGCCCGACGGAAGCGGATACGCCCTGCGATGAGGGCGCTCAGCCCGAGCAGCGCGGCGAGATTGAACACGTTCGAGCCGAGCGTCACCCCGATCCCGACCGTCGGATGCCCACCCGCGATGGCTGCCACCGAGGATGTGATTTCGGGGCCGTCGGCCGCCAGCGCGGCGAGCAGGCCGAGGAGGGCCTCGGACACTCCGAGACGCTCACCGACTCGTTCGAGGCGCGACACGAGCAGCACGCTGGCGCCGAGGCTCACAGCGGCACTGAGCGCGAAGATGGCTACCTGCACGCGCCATTCTTGCGCCCGACGGGACATCGGTGGCGAAGATCGCGGCGGCTTTCGCGAAGGCCCTGTCGGGACCCGCATGGCACACGTTGAGCGTAATGACGTTCATGACGAGGCATTGTGGAGGGCGGCGTGGACCATCGTGTCCGCCCTCAACGCGGCGCGGCGGCTCAGATGGGTCACGCCTGAGGAGCGATGCCGGGTCGCCTCAATGATCGTGCTGGTTGAAGATGTTGGGGTTGAACGGCAGCGGCCGACCGTCGCGGACCGCCTCCTCGGTGCTGTTCGCCGACCAGACCGCACGCTCGACGAGATGCCGGGCGAGGACATGCCATGCTCGCCGGTCGCAGGCATCTTCGAGGTGCTGTTGGTGCCGCTCCAGAGCAGCCGCGTAGATCCGCACGATCTCCCCGATGATCAGGTGATCTTCGGCGATGTGCCCGACGACGACGCCCGCCCGACCCTCCCGAGGGCAGTCCGCCGTCCAGTCATGCTCGTCCGTGCCGGTCACGAGCACGATCAGCGCCTCCGTTCTCCGTGCGGAACGCAGCGGCTAGGGCCTCGGCTCGTCTGCTGGCGCCTTCCATACGCGGACTCTACGCCGCGTCAGTAGCCCGACGGGTAGGGGGCCGGAGGACCCGCCGCCACGACCCCACCCGCCTCGGCGCTCACGTAGACGAACACGGATGGCCCGCCCGCGAAGTCGAAGATGACGATCCCGGCGTTCCCCAGCGGAGGAGCACACGGTGCGCCGGGCGGGCACAGGCCACCCCAGCGGAACTGCTCGCGGATGATGGGCGGGTGCGCCGGGGTGAGCACCGCGAGCGCGG
>DATCGK010000471.1:0-4168 GCA_036508975.1 Candidatus Limnocylindrales bacterium | reverse complement strand
CATCACCGTGAGCGGCACCGAGGAGAGCGTGAGCGAGATCGCGATGCGTTCTCCGCCCGGGGCCGCGTGGCGCGTCGCCGTACGTCGGGTGCCGGGATGAATGACCGCCAGGTACTCCGTCCAGCCGTTGGTGCGTTCCATCTTCGTCAGCGCCATGAACATGGCGCGTCCCTGGCGTTCAACGATCAGGCCGGCCAGGTGGACGACGTAGTTCGGGTCCGGGACTTCCTGCAGGCAGACCACGTCGGGGGCGGCATCGATGATCGTCGCGCAGATAGCGTCGAAGCGACGGGCGAAGGCGCGTTCGCCCTCGGTTTCCTTGCAGAGGTTGTACGTCAGCACGCGGATGGAATTGGCCATCCTCGAAATATACGGGGCCCCGGCGTTTGGATAACCCCGGGGGAAAATGCCTACGGCGTGAGGGCGCGGTAGGCACGGTCGAGGAACTCGGCGATATGCATGACGCGGGCCTTGATCCCTGCTTCACGGACCGCGGCTTCAAACTGGAGCTGGCACCCCGGGTTGGTGGTGACCACCACGTCCGGCTGGTGTTTCGCGAACTGGGCCGCCTTGCGGGCGCGGAGCTGAGCAGACATTTCGGGCTGGACGACGCTATAGATCCCGGCCGCGCCGCAGCAGAGGTCGCTGCCTTCGGTCTCGGTCCGTTCGCAGCCGGCGATGGCGTCGATCAATGCGCGCGGCTGCTGGCGGATGCCCTGGACATGGGCGAGGTGGCAGGCGTCCTGGTAGACGACGCGTCCCTCGAAGAGGCCCGCGGGCGCCGGGCCGAGCGTCACCATGTATTCGCTGAAGTCGACCACCCGGGCGGCGAAGGTGCCGGCGCGATCGGCGTAGGCGGGGTCACCGCTGAGGAGATCACCGTATTTCTTCATCGCGGCGCCGCAGCCAGCAGAGTTCACGACGATCGGCGTCTCGCCACCCTCGAAGGCGTCGATGTTCTTGCGGGCGAGGTGGCGGGCGAAGTCGATGTCACCGTCGTGGGCGTGAAGGGCGCCGCAGCATCCCTGGTCGGGGCGTGAGGTCAGAGCGACGCCGGAGCGGGCGAGGACGCGGCCGGTGGCGCGGTGGACGTCACCGAAGAGTTCGCCCATGACGCAGCCGGTGAACAGTTCTGCTTTTCGCGTTGGATTTTCGGGCTGTGCGACGGCATCCCCGGCGCGGAAAGGCTGACCGATGGATGAGGGCAGCTGCGCCTCGGCGCGGGCGAGCGGAGCGAAGAGCCGAAGGATGCCTGTCGCGCGGGTGAGCCTGCGAAGCGGAGACCCGGCGAGGGTGCGAACTGGCGCCAGTACGGCGGCGAGCACACGCGGCCGCGCGACGATGTGCCGGAGCGCCAGGCGCCGGAAGCGGCTTCCCGCGGGCGCGACGATGTTTGCCTCGGCGCGGGCGTGCTCCATGATCCGGCCGAAGGGAACGCCGCTGGGGCAGACGGCCTCGCAGGCGCGGCACTGGAGGCAGAGGTCCCAGTGCTGGCGGACCGTAGGAGTAAGGTCGATCCGGTCCTCTTCGATCGCGCGCGCCAGGTAGATTCGGCCGCGTGGGGACTCGGCTTCGAGGCCGGTGATGACATAAGTCGGGCAGGCGTTCACGCAGAGGCCGCAGTGGACGCACTTCGCCAGGTCGGCGAGGGACGGCGCCTCGGAGGGGTCGGGCCAGCGGCTCTTAGATACCACCGACGAATCTCCCACGGTTGAAGCGCCCGTCCGGGTCGTACGCCTGTTTCACGCGCCGCATGAGGTCTATCGAGGCCGGTGCGTCGCCCCACGGACTGAGGCTCTCCCGGAAGGTCGCGGGCATACGCTCGACTACCGCGGATCCGCCGGTTGGGACAGCCTGGCGGCGGAGGGCGCTCAGCGTTTGGTTCACGGCCTGCACTCCGGGCATCCCGGCCACCGTCCACGTGGCCCGGACGAAGCCGGCGAGTGGCCGAACCACGAGCCGTTGCGGGGCCAGCCGGGACAGCGCCGTGCAGGCGGCCGGAATCTGTTCGGCCATGACCGCGAGTCGGAGTGTCAGGGCGTCCGCTTCGCCGAAGCCAAGGTCGCGGGACTCGCGATACAGGTTGTCGTTCGCGGCGACTTCGCCGTCGACCATGACGTGGTGGGCGGAGGCGGTCGCTGCCGCCGGGAGGCGCAGGACGAGGCGCCAGCCCCCGTCTGCGGATATGAGGTCGGCAATCTCGGGGCGAAGGTCGGCGCGGTAGACGCGGTCGATGGCGGCTAGACCAGCTTCGAGCGAGGCGACGTGCCCAACGAGGTCGACGGTTTCCGCCCGGGGCATCACGCGCACCGTGACCTGCGTGACGATACCGAGTGTCCCGAGGGAGCCGCACCAGAGGCGCATCAAGTCGTAGCCCGTGACGTTCTTGACGACGCGTCCGCCCGCTTTGACGAGTTCGCCATCGGCGCGGAGGACCGTCATGCCGATGACGAGGTCGCGGGGGGCGCCGAATCGGCCGCGAAGGGGGCCGCCCACGCCGGTCGCGAGGACGCCACCGATTGTCGCTCCGTCGGCTAGGGGAGGGTCGATCGGGAGGCGCTGACCGCGGGCGGCGAGGATGGCGTCCAGGGCACCGAGGGTGGTGGCGGCGGGCACGACGGCCGTGAGGTCTGCGGCCTGGTGCTCTACTTCGCCGGCGAGTGCCCGCGAGAGATCTACGAGTGTGAACGGGCCTTCCGGCGTCGCGCCGAGGTCGAGCTGTGTACCAGCCCCGAGCGGAACGAGGGTGCGGCCGTCGCGCTCGCGGACGAGTTCGGCCAGGGCCTTGAGGGTGGCCGGTTTCACCCCCGCGTCCGGTTCGCGACCGGCGACGAAACGAGGAGCGGGCTTCTTAGACATAGGCATCAGGCCCGGCGGCCTTTAATGCGGCAGCCTGCTGTGCCATTTCCCCGCAGCCGGTGCCTGCGGGGAGGATCTTGCAGGGGTTGAAGCGGCCGTCGTTCCCGAAGACCGGGCGAAGGCGTTCCATGTTCTCGAGGTCGGTCTCGCTGTAGAGCCAAGGCATGAAGCGCTGCTTTTCATAACCGACCCCGTGCTCGCCGGTGAGGGCGCCACCCGCGTCGACGCAGGCGCGCATGATCTCGCCGCCCGCCTCGAGGACGCGTTCGCGGGCACCGGGGACGCGGTCGTCGAAAAGGATGTTGGGGTGGAGGTTCCCGTCGCCGGCGTGGAAGACGTTCGCGACCTGCAATCCGTACTTTTCGCCAACCGCGGCGACCTTGCCCATGACCTCGACGAGCTTCGAGCGCGGCACGACGCCGTCGAGGATGTAGTAGTTGGGTGCCAGCCGACCGAGGGCGCCGATCGCGCCTTTGCGGCCCAGCCAGAGGAGCTCTCGCTCGTGGGCGTCGGCGGCGACGCGGACCTCGGTGGCGCCGCAGGCAACACACTCGGCCTTCGCCCGTTCGACCTGCGGTTCGACGACATCGGCGATGCCGTCGAGTTCGATGAGGAGCACCGCGCCAGCGTCGGGGGGGTAGCCGCAGTGGAGTCCGGCCTCCGCGGCCTGGAGGGTGAGGCGGTCCATCATCTCCATCGCGGCGGGGACCATGCCGGCGGCGATGACGGCCGAAACGGTCGCGCTGGCCTGCTCAACGTTGTCGAAGATGGCGAGGAGCGTGACGACCGTGGCGGGCAGCGGGAGGAGTCGAACGACGACCTTCGTCGCGATGCCGAGGGTGCC
The DNA here is from genome assembly GCA_036508975.1 of Candidatus Limnocylindrales bacterium. Taxonomy (GTDB): domain Bacteria; phylum Chloroflexota; class Limnocylindria; order Limnocylindrales; family CSP1-4; genus CAIXZV01. The sequence goes on along the minus strand of DATCGK010000471.1, from coordinate 465 downwards.
TTCGGAGCCGATGAATGTCCCCCGGAGGTCGTAGCCGATGGTGTCGGGGACGCGGCCGCCCAGCCAAACGATGTCGCCCGCCGCGGTCACGATTTCCATCCCGAGGACGTGATTGGTGGTGACGCCCAGGGCGAGGCAATGCGGACCGCCGGCGTTCTCGGCGACGTTGCCGCCGATGGTGCAGGCCCTCTGGCTGCTGGGGTCGGGGGCGTAGAAGAGGCCGTGCGCGGCGGCGGCTTCGGAGAGCTGGATGTTCGGGAGGCCCGGCTCGACGACGGCGATGCGGTTCAGGGGGTCGATCTCCAGGATGCGGCGCATGCGTGCTGTGGCGATGACGACACCGCGTTGCTGCGGGACCGAGCCGCCGCTGAGGCCGGTGCCGGCGCCGCGTGGGGTGATGGCGACGCCGAGGCGGTTGCAGGTTCGGATCACCTTCGCCGTCTCGTTCGCGTCGGCGGGGAAGAC
>DATCGK010000470.1:0-3443 GCA_036508975.1 Candidatus Limnocylindrales bacterium | reverse complement strand
ATCCACGGCGAGCGCGGGTACATTCATCTGCGTGGCGAGGAGTTCGCCAGTTGGGAGGTGCCGGGGTTCCCTCGGCCCGAGCCGACCCAGGAGCCGGCTGGTCCAGCGGCCGCCACGTGGGGGACCACGGTCGTCGGTCATGCGCGCCAGTACCGTGACGTCACGAGCGCCATCGTGGAGCATCGTCCCCCGGCCATCTCGGGGGCTGACGGTCGGGACACGCTCGCCGTCGTCCTCGCCGTCTACGAATCCGCGGCGACCGGGCGCGCCGTGACACTGAAGGATCTCAAGGAGTCGGAATGAGAGTTGGCGACTCCGCCATGCGGGACGAGCAGATGATGACGCGTCATCACCGTCCGCGATGGCGACGAGGCGGTCATCCGCAGCTGCTGGCATTTGGTGGTGGCCCCCCGGCGATTGGTTGTGCTGCCTGTGGATCATGGCCGCTGATGGCCGCCAGATAATCCCCTATTTCGACCCGGTGAACGTCCGGGTTACGGAGGCTTGGCTGATGACTGCACACACGGAATCCAATGCATCCGGGATCCTGCGCCGCGCTGGGTCCCTCGAGGCTTCACTGACGGCAGCCGGTGCAGCGACCCTCGGGCTGCGCGCCGGCGAGCAGGGCTGGCAGGTGCTGGCTTGGGCGCCCTCCGCCGCGACTCTCCCCGACGGCCTCGCGGGCGCGACGAGTGAGCTCGAGGACGGCGTCCTGCTGGTCGGACCCGCCAACGCGGAGAACGCGGCGGCCTTGCGCGGGCTGCTGCCCTGGCTGCGCCCCCGCGCGGTGGGCACCGCGCCCTCGGTCGCCGTTGGCGATCGCCTCGGTCTCGCAACCCCGGGGCACCTGCGCGCTTTCCGGGCCCATCCCGGGATCGCCCCTGTCCTCGCGCAGCAGTCGGAGCGCGAGCTCGGGCGCACCGGGCGCACCATTGCCGAAGTGGTCGACGCGGCGACGTTCGGTGCCCTCGCCGCCGGGTGGCGCGACGGGTACGGTGCCGACGGCGACCACCTTAAGTCCATGGAGCAGCTCGACGCCTCGCTCGACGCCGGCTGCTCCATGGTCACCGCGGACCCCATCGGCGTCGTCCCCGACCTGCCCGCCGACGCACCGCGGCCAGCCATCCAGGCGGCCTTCGCGCAGGTCCCCTGGGCCGCCCTGGAGGACGATCCAGCGGCCTTCGCGGCGCGCTACCCGGCGGCCCTCGAGGTCGAGGGTGGGCACCTGCCGCTGCCTCCCGAGGCGCTCGTCGCGGCCGCCGCCCGCTTCGGCCCGGCTCTCGTCCAGGTGCTCGCCATGTACCGCCGCCTGGTGGCGCGTGCCGGCGAGGGGACGGTCGAGTTCGAGGTCGCGGTCGACGAGATCGAGCATCCCACGACGGCGGTGGACCACGTCTACTTCGCCACCGAGCTGCGCCGCCTGGGGGTGCGCCCGCAGGCCTTCGCGCCGCGCTTCGTGGGTGAGTTCGAGAAGGGCATCGACTACCGGGGGGACCTGCGCGCGTTCGAGGCGGACCTCGCGACCCACGCCGCGCTGGCCCGGGTCCTCGGCCCCTACAAGCTCAGCGTGCACTCGGGCTCGGACAAGTTCTCGGTCTACCCGAGCGTGGCCCGCGAGACCCGCGGCCTGGTGCATCTCAAGACCTCCGGCACGAGCTATCTCGAGGCGCTGCGCACGGTGGCGGCCCTCGAGCCGGAGCTGCTGCGGCGGGTCTGGCGGGTGGCGCTCGAGGCCTACGCCACCGCCCGGGCGAGTTACCATGTCTCGGCAACGGTGGCCGGCATGCCCGAACCGGAGCGGCTCTCGGCGGCCGAGCTCGCTGGGCTCCTGGACCGACCGGACGCCCGCGAGATCCTCCACGTGACCTTCGGCGCCGTGCTGGGCGCTGATCCGCTCCGCGGGGAGCTGCGGAGCCTCCTGTGGACGGAGCGCGAGGCCTACTGGGATCGGCTCGCGGTCCACATCGGGCGGCATCTGGCGCCCTTCGAGCCCGAGGTGGACGGTCGTCCCCGTCACCGCGGCGAGGACAACGAGGAGTAACGGGCGATGACCGACGGGCGGGAGCGAATCCACCGTCTTCGGCACGTCGCTGAGACGCCGGCGATTCACGACCCAAGGTTATGAATCGAGGCACCAGCCGCGTCGCGGCCGTGATCGGCGGCACCCGCGCGCTGGACGCCGTGGTGGGTCGGTCTCGACCCGTCTCGTCCGGCTCCAGCACGACCCAGAACGCCTCGGAGTTCGCCGAGTTTCCGCGGTCCATGGCTAGGAGCGTCGACCCCGGCGGCGTCCACCTGCATCCTCTCTCCCACCTCCATCAGCCCCAAGGAGTCCGCCCGCTCGCGGGCGGACTCCTTGGCAGAGCCGCAGAAGCTCGCCTCGTCCCATGTCAGCGCCCGCCCGGGCGGCAAGGCCCCAAGCACGTTCACACCAACGAGGGGCGGACGTACGACGTGCTGGCCGGACGCGTGAAGCTCGAACTGGGCGGGGAGACGCACGTGCTCGAGCCCGACGCCTTAGTGTTCACCCCCGCGCATGGAGCACGAAGCCAGGAACCTCGGGACCGAGCCACTCGATTGCGTGTAATTCGACGCGTTCGTGCCTCCGAGGGCCAACGCCACTCGCCGACGACAACGCCGGGGCGGTCAGCAGCCCACGCACAGGGTTCGGGTTCCGACCCCCGCATCGGTTCCTGGACATGCGTGACGAGCATCGGAGACCTCGGCGCCCGCACCTGGTCGAGGGTCGCCATCGTCGTGTCGCCGGGATACGTCGTGACGAGCGGCTCGGCGCGGATCCAACGCTGAGGGCGGGGAGGAGACAGACAGTCCATGAGCAGCGACCTACACACACACCGCGGTGACGGAGAGCTGTCCGACCCGCCCATCGTGGTGACTCCTGGCGGGACGACCGCCAAGCACGGCGCTCCCCTCTTTGACCTGTTCCTCGGGGGGCGGCTGCCCGAGTGGGCTCTCGTCCGCCAGCACCTGGACGCGACTGAAGTCGGGGACGTGCGGTCCGCTGTGCGCGTCGCGCTCGAGCCGGTCATCGGAGGCGTCCAACCCGGGCTGCGCGTCTGCGTGGCCGCCGGCAGTCGCGGCATCGACCGCATTGACGAGGTCGTCCGTGCGACCGTCGAGCGCGTGCGGGGGGCAGGTGCCTCGGTCTTCATCGTGCCGGCCATGGGGAGCCACGGAGGGGCGACTCCGGAAGGGCAGCTCGACGTGCTCGCCTCCTATGGCATCACGCCGGAGGCGATGGGCTGCGAGATCCGCTCGTCGATGGAGACGGTGGAGCTCGGGGAGGTGCGCCCCGGTGTGCCCGTGTACATGGACCGGCACGCGTACGAGGAGGCCGACCTCATCGTCCCCGTCAACCGCGTGAAGCCGCACACCGACTTCTCCGGCGAGATCGAGTCGGGGCTCGCGAAGATGATCGCGAT
>DATCGK010000469.1:0-4664 GCA_036508975.1 Candidatus Limnocylindrales bacterium | reverse complement strand
CTGGCCGGTCCTCGCCGACGCCCTCCCGGATGGCGCCGTACTGTGGGCCGGCAACTCTATGCCGGTGCGGGACATGGACGGCTGGCTCCCGTCCACGGATCGCTCCATCACCGTCCGCTCGAACCGGGGCGCCAACGGCATCGACGGCGTCGTCTCCACGGCCCTCGGCTCCGCGGCGGTTGCGGGCGGTCCCGTGGCCCTCGTCCTCGGCGACGTCTCGTTCCTCCATGATCTCGACGCGCTGCTCACCGCCCGCCTCCACGGGCTCTCGGCCACGATCGTGCTGGTGAACAACGACGGCGGTGGCATCTTCTCGTTCCTGCCCCAGGCCCAGCCCGCGGCCGCGGTCCCGAGTACCGGGCTCCCCGAGCACTTCGAGGAGCTGTTCGGGACCCCGCACGGGATCGACGTCGGGCCGATCGTGACGGCACTCGGTGGCGAGCACCGGCTGCTGGGCCCGGCGGACCTCGACGCCGCGATCCGGGACTCGATCGGCCGGCCCGGTGTCCGCGTCCTGGAGCTGCGGACGGACCGCGCCCGGAACCTCCAGCTGCACCGGGACGTCGCGGCGGCCGTCCGACGGGCGATCGGGTCGGAGGTGCCGAAGCCGTGATGGCGACCGTGATCGATGGCCTCCGCTGGGAGATCCGTGCCCGCGGGGCGGGGCGGCCGCTGCTGCTCCTCCACGGCTTCACGGGCCGGGGCACCGCCTGGGGCGCACACGCGGCCGCCTTCGCCCGCGCCTTCCGCGTGGTCACGGTGGACCTGCCCGGCCACGGCCGGAGCGGCACGGCAGACCCGGCCCGCATGAGCGTCGAACGGACGGCCGACGACCTCGCGACGATCCTGCGGCGGACGGACGCAGCTCCCGCGGATGTCCTCGGCTACTCGCTCGGGGCCCGGATCGCGCTCCGTCTCGCAATCGCGCACCCTGCCACCGTCCGGCGTCTCGTCCTCGAGAGCCCGTCTGCGGGCCTGCCCACGGAGGCGGAGCGCACAGTCCGGCGGCAGGCGGACGAGGACCTCGCGGCGAGGATCGAGCGCAATGGCATCGCGGCCTTCGTGGCCGAGTGGGAGCGCCAGCCGGTCTTCGCCAGCCACGCCTCGCTGCCTCCGGCTCGTGCCGCCCGCCTCCGGGCGATGCGCCTGGCCAACGACCCGCACGGTCTCGCCGCCTCGCTCCGGGGCGCCGGCCAGGGCGCGATGGAGCCGCTGTTCGACCGCCTCGCCACCGTCGGAGCCCCCACCCTCGTCATCGCCGGCGCCCTCGACGACCGCGGCCGCTCCCGAGCGGAGCAGGTCGCTCGCGGCATCCCAGGCGCGCGCCTGGAGATCATCGACAACGCCGGCCACACCCCCCACGAGGAGCAGCCGCGCGCCTTCCGTCGTCTCGCCCTCGACTTCCTGCTGGAGGATCCCGCCGCATGAGCACGCTCGTGACATGGACGCCCGTCGTCGAGTACCGGGACATCCGGTACGAGCACTCGGGCACCGGCATCGCCAAGGTCACCATCAACCGCCCCGAGGTTCGCAACGCGTTCCGCCCGCAGACCGTGCGGGAGCTCATCGACGCCTTTGCCCGGATCCGGGACGACGCGTCCGTCGGCTGCGTCCTGCTCACCGGCGAGGGCGACAAGGCCTTCTGCTCGGGCGGTGACCAGAAGTACAAGAGCCACGGCGGCGGCTACCTCGACACCGACGGCATCGCCCGCCTCAACATCCTGGACCTGCAGCGCCAGATCCGCTCCCTGCCGATCCCGGTGATCGCGCTGGTCAACGGCTACGCGATCGGCGGCGGCCACGTCCTCCACATCGTGTGCGACATGTCGATTGCCTCCGACAACGCGATCTTCGGCCAGGTGGGCCCGAAGGTCGGCAGCTTCGACGCCGGGTTCGGGGTGGGGCTGCTGGCGCGGCTGGTGGGCGACAAGAAGGCCAAGGAGATCTGGTTCCTGTGCCGCCAGTACTCGGCGGCCGAGGCGCTGGAGATGCACCTCGTCAACCGGGTCGTGCCGCTGGCGGACCTCGAGGCCGAAGGCGTGCAGTGGGCGAACGAGATCCTGGACATGAGTCCCACCGCCATCCGGTTCCTCAAGTCCGCGTTCCTCGTGGCGACCGACGGCCTGGCCGGGCTCCAGGAGTTCGCGGGCAACGCGACCGGCCTCTACTACACGACCGACGAGGCGCACGAAGGCTCGACGGCCTTCCTCGAGAAGCGCCCGGCCGCCTACCGCACGTTCCCGCGGCGGCCCTGATGGCGGACGCTCCCGCGCCCGATTCTGCCTCCGCCTCGACGCCCGGGTCCCTGCTCGCGCGGCCGTCTGCGCTGCGGATCTGGCTGCTCGCGGCGCGCCCGGCGACCCTCCCGGCGGCCGTCGCCGGCGTCGTCGTTGGGCTCGGCGCGGCGTTGGGCGTGGGGGCCGCCTTCCGGCCCGACACGGCGCTCGGCTGCGTCGCGGTCGCAGTGCTGCTCCAGGTGATCGCCAACTTCGCCAACGACCTGTCCGACTTCCGGCGCGGTGCAGACACGCCGGATCGCCAGGGTCCCGTGCGCGTGGCGGCCGCCGGCCTCGTGACGGAGCGCCAGCTGGAGGCGGCGATCGCCATCGCCGTCGGATGCGCGGGCCTGGTCGGGCTGTGGCTCGCGCTGGTGGGCGGCCCGGTGATCGTCGGCCTCGGCATCCTGGCGGTCGTGGCGGCGCTCGCGTACACCGGCGGCCCGTTCCCATACGGGTACCGTGCCCTGGGCGAGGTCTTCGTGTTCATCTTCTTCGGCCTGGTGGCGGTGGCCGGGACGGCGTATCTGCAGGCGCTCGCGATGCGGCCACTGTTCCTCGTGGCCGCGGTCCCGCCGGGCACGCTGATCACGGCGATCCTCGTCGTGAACAACCTGCGCGACATCCCCACGGACACGGCCGCGGGCAAGCGGACGCTGGCGGTGGTGATGGGCAGGGCGGCGACGCAGCGCGAGTACGTGTGGCTGGTCGCCGTGGCGTACGGGGTGCCCGCAGCGCTCGCGGGGCACTGGCTGGTCGGGGGCTTGGGCGCGGCCTCCCTGCTCGTGCTGCTGCCCCTGCTGACGCTGCCGATGACGCGGCCGCTGCTGGCGAAGGTCCGCGGGTTCGGCGCGCCGCGCGAGCTCAATCTCGTGCTCAAGGGGACGGCGCGGCTGTCGCTGGTCTTCTCGCTGCTGTTTGCGCTGGGCCTCGCGCTCGGCGAGGTGGCCGTGCCCGGGGGATGGCCCTGGTGACCTCCGTCGTTTCGCTCCGCGCGGACAAGGTCCGTGTCCCGTTCCGCCGCCCATTCCCGTGGGCCCAAGGGATGTGGCTCGAGCGCGAGGCCTGGATCATCCGGCTCGTGGACGCGGACGGCCGGATCGGGCTGGGCGAGGCCGTGCTGGAGCCGGCGGACGGCGACACGGCCTCGACCGTGCTCGACCACCTCGTGCACGAGGCCGCGATGATGGCCCCGGGCGGGCGCCTGCCGACGGTCCCGGAGCTCGAGATGCAGGGGTCTCCCGGGCGGGCGCTCAGGGCGGCCATCGACGCTGCGCGGCTGGACCTCGAGGGGGTGCCGGCGGAATGCCTGGTCCCGGGCGGGGCCGGCGTCGGGGTCAACGCCACCATCGCGTCGATCGGGCCCGAGGCGTCGGCCCGCGCCGCGCTCCAGGCCGTCCATGCCGGCTTCACGTCGCTCAAGCTCAAGGCGGGCGCGGAACGTGAGACCGAGGTGCTGGTCGAGCGCGTGCGCGCGGTTCGGACCGCGGTCGGGCCTGACGTGCGGCTGCGCCTGGATGTGAACGGCGTATGGGACCTCGAGACCGCGACGGACCGGCTCGACGCGGTCGCCCGGTTTGCGCTGGAGTACGTGGAGCAGCCCCTGGCGGGGGATGATGCGGCCGACCTCGCCGAGCTCCGGCGACGGGTCCGGATCCCCATCGCCGCAGACGAGACGGTGACCTCGCTGCGGGCGGCGCGGGTGCTGCTGGACGCGGGGGCGGTCGACGTGCTGGTGGTGAAGCCCGCGCGCGTCGGCGGCCCGGTGGCCGCGGCGGAGATCGCGGCGCTGGCCGCGGAGCGCAACGTGCCGGTGGTGGTGAGCACGCTGTTCGAGACGGGCGTCGGGATCGCCGCGGCGCTCGCGGTTGCGGCGGCGCTGCCGTCGGTCCAGGGCGCGCGGCTCCAGCACGCGCCCGATCACGGGCTCGCCACGGCCGGGGTCCTGGAGCACGACCTGCTGGTCGATGGCCTGCCCGTCGAGGAGGGACGGATGCGGGTTCCGGGCGTGCCCGCCGGCGGGGGCCTGGGGATCACGCTCGACGAGCGAGCGATGGCCCGGTTCCTGGTCGAGTCGGCCGCAGGCGGCTGATGACCTGGTCCGTGCCCGTCCTGCTGGACGCTCACGCTCGCGAGGCGCCCGACGGGATCGCGCTGGTCGAAGGCGAGCGGGTCGTCACCTGGCAGGAGCTCCACGGGCTCGTCACGGCAGCACGGGCACGGGTGGAGCAGGGCGGCGTGCGACCCGGTGATCGCGTGGTGCTCGACGCGGCCACGTCCATCGACGCGATCGCTGCGCTGTTCGGGATCGTGGCCGCCGGCGCCGTCGCGGCGCCGGTCACCGCCGGGCGGACGTCCCGCGAGGCTGCGGCCGCGCTCGACTTGGTC
>DATCGK010000468.1:0-2910 GCA_036508975.1 Candidatus Limnocylindrales bacterium | reverse complement strand
TACCTGTTCGTCAATCGCCGCTACGGCTTCCGCTTCTACGGAGGGATCAAGGGCTGATGGCCGACCTCGAGATCCGCGGCCTGACGAAGGTCTTCCCCGGGGGCGTGCGCGCGCTCGATGAGCTGTCGCTGCACATCGAGGACGGCGAGTTCTTCGCGCTCCTCGGTCCGTCCGGCTGCGGCAAGACCACCCTCCTGCGCTCGATCGCCGGCCTGGAGACGCCGAACTCAGGCAAGATCCTCATCGGCGGACGTGACGTGACCCGCCTGCCGCCCGGCGCCCGCGACCTGGCAATGGTCTTCCAGGACTACGCTTTGTATCCGCACATGACGGTCGCCGACAACATCGCCTACCCCCTGAAGGTCCGCCGGGTTGGCCGGAAGGAGCGCCGTGAGACCGCGGAGTCGGTGGGCCGGAGCCTCCAGATCGAGGGCGCCATGCTCGATCGGCGACCGGGTCAGCTGTCCGGTGGCCAGCAGCAGCGCGTAGCGCTGGCGCGGTCGATCGCCTACCGGCCGCGCGTCTTCCTCTTCGACGAGCCGCTCTCCAACCTTGACGCCAGGCTGCGGCTCGAGGCCCGGACCTTCCTCAAGCAGCTCCAGCAGGACCTGGGCATCACCACCGTCTACGTCACCCACGACCAGGCGGAGGCGCTCGCCCTGGCCGACCGGATGGCGGTCATGCATCAGGGCCATATCCGCCAGCTCGACACGCCCTCGAACTGCTTCCTCCGACCGGCCAATATCTTCGTGGCCGGCTTCATCGGGTCGACGCCCATGAATCTCCTGCCGGCGACGGTGCAGGACGGCGGCCTCGACGTGGCTGGCCGGAAAGTGCCGATCCCCGAGGCGATCCGAGCGCACGTCAGGGTGGGAGACGCGGTGATCCTGGGCGCCCGCCCCGAGTACGTGTCGGTCAGCCCGACCGAGCTTCCGGACTCGCTGGCCGGGACCGTCCGCGTCCTGGAAAATCTGGGCGTCGACTCGCTGATAACCGTGGAGGTGGGCGATCTGCTGGTGAAGGCGACCGTTCCGGAGGAGCAGGTCCCGGCGGTGGGCGACCGCGTTTGGCTCGCGCCCGATCAGCGCCGTCTCCTCGCCTATCGACAGGATGACGGGGAGCAGGTTGGAGCGCCGCCGGTCGCCCTGTCGGACGTTCCGGCCCTCGTGCCGGCTGCCGGGTGATCCGGCATCGGGGACGCTGGACGCCGCAGGATCGTTGTGAGGCGATCTACCGCTACCTGCCGTTCGACGTTCCGCCGGGGACCGAAGGGATCTCCGTCGGATACGGTTACGAGCGCGGATCCGACGCGATCCTCGATCTGGGCGTCGCGGACCCGGAGCGGGTCCGGGGCTGGTCCGGCAGCGAGCGTCGCACTGTAGCGATCGGGCCTCGGGCCGCCACCCCTGGCTACCTCGCCGGGCCGCTGCCGGCCGGCCAGTGGCAGGTCCTCATCGGCCTCTATCGCGTCCCTCCCGAGGGACTCGCCTACGAAGTGGATGTCGAGCTCGGAGCGGTGGAGCCAGAGCCGCTACCGGCACCGCCCGCTCGCCCTGAACGGCCGCCGCGGCGCGTCCTGCCGGCAGCCCCGGGACGGCAGTGGCTGGCCGGCGATCTCCACAGCCACACGGTCCACTCCGACGGGGTCCTCACGCCGGCTGCGCTCGGTTGCCTGGCCGCAGGACGCGGCCTGGACTTCCTCGCCGTCACCGACCACAACGGCGTCGCCCACCATCCCCAGCTCCCCGCGGCCGGAGCTCACGCGGGGATCCTCCTGCTGCCGGGTCAGGAGGTGACGACCGACGAAGGTCACGCCAATGCCCTCGGGGCGCTGCCCTGGATCGATTTCCGCGAGCCTTCCGACGCGTGGCTCGCAGCAGCTGAGGCCGGCGGCGGCCTTCTCTCGATTAACCACCCAGTGGCGGGTCCCGATAGCTGGCGCCGCCCGGTGACCAGGCGGCCACCGCTGGCGGAGATCTGGCATTCGAGCTGGGACCGCCGGAGCGATGCGCCGCTTGACTGGTGGGCCGCCTGGGGTGGCGTTCCCGTCGGCGGCAGCGACTTCCACCGATCCGGCAATGACGGGCTGCCTGGCGAGCCGACCACCTGGGTCGAAGCCGAGGACCTCAGCCTGGACACCATCGTGGCCGCCCTCCGGGCGGGCCGCGTGGCGGTCTCGGCCGGGCCGCGAGGGCCGGTGGCCGTGCGCCACGAGGACGGGATCGTGGCACTCGGTGCCGCGGGTGCCGAGCTGGTCGGGTCGGACGGCTTCCGTCGCACCATCCGTGACGAGCGCGAGCGGGTGCCCGCCGGTCGCGGGCCTTACCGGCTGGTCGATCCCGGCGGGCTGACCTTGGCGCTCATTCCCTGAGGCAAGCTGGAGGACGCGTGGACCAGGCAATGATGGACAAACTCCGGCTCGAGAGCATGCGCCGAAGCGTGCGCCTGCTCTACGAACGCAACCGCCAGCGCGGACACGCCGCCTGGTGCGACCGTGACTATGACTTCGTCTGCCCTTCGAGCGTGACCTATCCCTTCCAGTGGTTCTGGGACTCCTGCTTCCACGCCATCACGCTCAGCCACTTCGCCCCGCTGCGCGCCGAGTCTGAGATCGCCGGTCTGCTGGCGAACCAGCAGCCCGACGGCTTCATCGCTCACGTCACCTTCTGGCAGCGCGAGGCGTACCTCGATCGCCTGGCGAGCTATGCCATCGCCTATCGGACGCCGTACATCTCCGACTGCATCCAGCCGCCGCTGCTCGCCGAAGCGGTCATGGCGGTCGCCGCGCGAGGCCGCGGTCCGGCCTACCTGCGGGAGGTGCTGCCGGCCGTCCGTCGCTACTACGACTGGCTGCGCGACGTGCGGGACCCCGATCGCGATGGCCTGATCGCCGTGCTCCAAGCGGACGAG
>DATCGK010000467.1:0-15457 GCA_036508975.1 Candidatus Limnocylindrales bacterium | reverse complement strand
GCCCTTGAAGGAGTCGGGCGCAACCAGGACGCGCAGCGGGTGCAGGGTCATGGGGCGACGGCCCGGGCGTCGATCGTCCGCCCAAGGCCGCCCCGCCCGAGGCCGCCGCGCCCGAGGCCGCCGCACCCAGGGCCGGCCGGTGATCCTTTCATGTGCACGTGCGCAGCTAGAGGCGCGGTTAGGTGCCGCCGCGCCCCGCGGACGGGCCCGGAGACGACGCTTGGACGGTGAGCCGCGCTGCTCATGTGCACGCCGCCCGACAAGGGGGCCGCGGGCAGCACTCCACGGCGCGCAAGCGGCGCAGCTCCCGTGGACGTGCACATGAAACGATCATGGCCGCCAGCCGGGACCGCCACCCGCCGGGACCGCCAGCCGGGACCGCCGCCCACCGGGACAGCCGCCCACCGGGACAGGCGCCCACCGGGACCGCCCACCGGGACCGCCCACCGGGACCGGCCGCCCACCGGGACCGGCCGCCCACCGGGACCGCCCGAAGGGACCGGCCGCCCACCGGGACCGGCCGCCCACCGGGACCGCCCGAAGGTGACGCCTGCCACCGCGCTCGCCACGCTCAGTCGCCGGTCTCGGTCGGCGCGAGGTGCGCCCGCCGCTTCTCCAGGTATTCGGGGATGCGGACCATCGGCGGACGCTCATTGTCGGCCAGCTCCTCGACCTCCAGCGAGAGGCGGCCACGGCCGGATCGCGGCAGTTTCATCGTGGAGCCGAGCTCCGCGAACAGGCGAACCCGCTTCCGCTCCTCCAGGCGCTTCATCACGGCCTGCAGGATCACGAACGACATGCGCGACAGGCCCTCCAGTTCCTGGTTGCGATGCACGCGGCGCTCCAGGTCCACCTGGCCGAGCCCGCCCAGGCCCGCCCGCTCCGCGACGTCGATCAGGTGGCCGATCTCCACGGCATACCCCGTGAAGAACGGGATCTGCTCCAGGAGCGAGCGCCGGCCCGCGTACTCGCCGGAGAGCGGCTGGATCAGGCCGGACAGCTCCGGGTAGAACATGTTGAGCAGGGGCCGCGCGACCAGCTCCGTGACCCGTCCGCCGCCGCCCTCCTTGAGGATGCCGGCCTCCACGATCGGGCGCTGGTAGTAGCCCTTCACGTACTGCAGCCGCGGCTCCACGAGGAGCGGCCCGAGCGTCCCGTAGACCATCCGGTGATGCCAGTTGCGGACGTCGGTGTCCGCCCAGACCACGATGTCGCCCGACGTCTCGTAGAGGGACTTCCAGAGGGCCTCGCCCTTGCCCTGGAACGAGCCGTACCGGGCCAGGACGTCGGGGTGCTGGACGACGCGCGCGCCCTCGCCCTCGGCGATCTGCCGGGTGCCGTCCGTGGAGGCGGAGTCGATGACCAGGATCTCGTCCAGCAGCGGGAAGCGCTCCTGCATCTCGCGGATGGCCCGGCGCACGATCGGGCCGATCGTCTCGGCCTCGTTGAGGGTCGGCAGCACGAGGCTGACCGTGAGGCCCTGCTTCTCCTTGAGCGCGGTCAGCCGGGCGAGGTCAGCGAACTCGCTGTGGTGGAAGTTCGCCTCCGCGAACCAGCGATCCACGCGGGCGGGGACGGCCCGGGACTCCTCGGCGGCACGGTCGGCGGCGGCCAGGGACTCGGCGCGCTGGGCCAGCTGCTCGAACGTTCCGTGCCCGATGGGCTCCTTCGTCTTGACCACGATGACCGTGGGCCTGGCCCGCTGGGCGATGGCCTCCGGCAGGGCGCCGAACAGCGACGTGCCGGGTTCGCCGGGCGGCGCGGACGCGCCCATGACCACCAGGTCGGCGTTGTCGGCCTCGCGCAGGATGGCCGTCCGCACGTTCTGGGTCTCGCGCAGGATCGGTTCCGAGCGGGCGGTGACGTGCTGGCGGGCGAACGCGGCCAGCGCATGCTCCGCCTGGGCGCGGACCGCCTCGGTGACGCCGGCCGGTACGAGGTGCATGACCACGACCGTGGCGTCGTGGCGGTGGGCCAGGGCGTCCGCGAACCGCAGCGCCAGCTCCGCATGCGGGCCGCCGCGCACCGGCACCAGGATCCGGCGGATCTCGCGGGCGCCCCGCTGCTTGACCACCGCGATGTCGCACGGGGACTCGCGGACCACTTCGTCGATGGTCGGCGAGATGACCGGCGTGCCACCCTCCCGGTGGGGCCCGGACTTGCCGCCCCAGCCGAAGATCATCAGGTCCGCTTCCTGCTCGGTCGCGGCCTCCACGATCCCGCTCGACGCGTGGCGCCCGATCCGCACCAGCGGGTGGATCGTCGTCCCCTCCGGGACGTAGTCGAGGACCTTCTGGAGCAGGCGACGCGCCTGCCGGGCCCGCGTGGCACCCTCGGAGAGCGGCATGCCCTCGGGCACCTCCACGATGCCCAGCGCGGTCAGCTCGCCGGTCCGCGGCTCCAGCAGGGACGCGCCGATCCGGATCAGCTCCTCCGCCGTGACGGGGTTGGCGACCGGGATCAAGATCCGGGCGGGCAGCGGCTCACCGGTCATCGCGGCGGCTCCCCGGGCCCGCGCGGGGGTGCCGCCGCAGCCTCGGCCGCCGCCTCCTGCGCGTCGATCGCAGCCCAGCGCTCCACGAGGTACGGCTTGAGCAGCTCGAACTCGCGGGCCTGGCGCTCCACGCGCTCCTCGGCATCGGCCGTGGCCAGGTTGCGGGTCTCGATGACGAAGCTCCCGACGCGCCCGAAATAGATCGGCACCAGCGCCGCGACCAGCTGCGCCGTGTCCACGTCCCCGCGCCGCGTCGCGAGCACCAGGTCGTAGATCACCCGCGCCCACAGGTCGTCGGGGAAGTGGAAGCTCGCGAGCGTGTCGGCCATCTCCAGCGTGGTCGGGTGCGCGGTCCCGCCCTCGCCGCCCAGGCCCAGGCGCCGCGACGCGGCATCGGCCAGCGTCCCCGCCTCCTTCGCCAGCACCAGGACCGCCTCTGCGTTCGCGGGGTCGAGAGTGCGACGCCACGTGTCGGCGGCGGTCAGGGAGCCCGCCTGGAGCTCCGAGAGCAGGCGGATCGCGTTCACCTCGAGCGGCGGCGGATCGACGATCCGCTCGAAGCCGTAGGCCGGCATGTCGTGGCTGCCGCGCACGTTCCGCCAGGCGTCCGGGTGCGCCGCCGCGAGCCGCAGGATCGTGCCCACGACCTGGCGGAACATCGGGCCGAGGTCCGAGCCCGGGTCCTTGGGATCGTGGACCTTCGCGCCCAGCCGGGCCTGGCAGACCGCGTAGCCGCCGGTGACCGCGGATGTCGTCATCCAGATGTCGATCCCGAACTTGCTGATGTCCTCGGTCCAGTCGTCCAGCTCGAGATAGTGGCGCACCAGGTCCCCGCTGACGCCGAAGTCGCCGCCGATGGGCTGCCGGATCCGGTGGCCGTAGAGGGCGCGGGTGAGCGGGTAGGTGACGGTGTTGGTGATCGTCCCGTCGTACTTGTAGCGGGCGTAGAGCGGGGCCACGTAGTCGTAGCCGCCCTTGAGGATGGGCCCGGCCAGGAGCTCGATCCACTCCGGGACGATGCTGCGCAGGTCGCTGTCCACCACGACCAGCGCCTGGACCTCCAGTGCAGCCGCGATCTCGAAGATCGTCCGCAGGGCCGCGCCCTTGCCACCGACGCCGTCGATCTCCGGGTAGGTGAGCGTGACGCGGTCGAGGCGGTTCGTGGGCCGCACGAGCAGGATCGACTCGACGTAGTCCGGCGGCTCGGTCTCGATGACGACGCGTTGGGTGCCGTCGGGCGAGCCGGCGTCCGAGTTGACGAGCACGGGCTTCAGGTCCGGGAAGTACTGGACCAGCCCCGCATGCGCCGCGCGGACCACGTAGCCAATGGTGGCGGCGTTCTTGTAGCTCGGAATGCCGACCATGATGTCGGCGCGCCCGAGCCGGGCGATCTCTTCCCGGATGGCGGGCGCCAAGGTGGACTGAGGCACACCCCGACCCTACCACCACGGGGAAGGGTCGGGGTGTGCCGTTCCGGCGCCCGGCCTGCCTCGGTGGCTCCCGGCGCACGTGCCGCGCTGCCGAACCGCCCCATCGGCGGCGGACCCAGCCCCTATCATCCCGCGCACCGGGGCGTCCCAGCTCCCGGGGAGCTCTGATCGTGAGGCAGCCCTGATGGCGGCGATCCCGCAGGCCGATCCCAACCTCAGGAAGGTCGCCCAGGGTTCGTGGACCCTCTACGACTTCGCCAACACGATCTTCTCGTTCGCCGTGGTGTCGGGCGCGATCGGGCTGTACCTCATCAAGGACAACCAGTTCGGAGAGCGTGACGGCAACGTCGTGCTGTCGATCGCGATCGTGGTCAGCGTCGGGCTCAACGCGCTCGTGTCGCCGATCCTGGGGGCGTTCTCCGACCGCGGCGGGCGGCGGATGCCGTTCCTGCTGTTCTTCACCGCGCTGTGCATCGGCGGCACGTTCTTCATCGCGGACGTCCCGCCGATCGTGGGCGTCGCCCTGTTCATCGTCGCCAACTTCGCCTACCAGGCGGCCCTCATCTACTACGACGCGACCCTGAAGACGGTGAGCACGCCCGATACCCGGGGCCGGCTGTCGGGCATCGGGACGGGCATCGGCTACTGCGGGACGGTCTTCGTCGGGCTGCTGATCTTCTTCCTGGACGTTCCCGTCGTGGACCGGTTCCGGTGGACGGCCATCCTGTTCCTGGTGTTCGCGATCCCGATCTTCGTGTTCGTGAAGGAGCCGCACCGGCCGGACGAGCAGCCGCTGACCCGCGCCGACGTCGCGGATTCCTTCGGCCAGCTCAAGCGCTCGATCGCGCACGCGCGCCAGGTGCCGGGCCTGGGGCGGTTCCTGCTGGGGCGCTTCTTCTACTCGGACGCGGTCAACACGGTCATCGTGGTCATGAGCGTCGTGGTCGTGAAGACGATGGGCCTGACCGATGCCAACGCCAACATGGTCCTCTTGATGCTCACGTTCGTGGCCATCGGGATGAGCTTCGTCTGGGGCTGGCTGGCCGACCGGAACGGCCCCAAGCGGACGCTCGTCTGGGTGCTGGTCTCGTGGGCGTTCGGGCTCACGCTGGGCGGCATCTCGATTGGGTTCGGCAAGGACGGGCTGGTCCCGTTCCTCGTCGCCGGGGCGATCCTGGGCAGCGGGCTGGGCGGCGTCCAGGTCGCGGACCGCGTCCTGATGGTCCGGCTGTCCCCTCCCGGCAAGATCGGTGAGTTCTTCGGGATCTACGGGCTGGTCGGCAAGGGGTCACAGGTCGTGGGCCAGATCCTGTATGGGGCGATCATCTTCCTGCTGCTGAACACCCTCGGCAACGGCGCCTACCAGGTTGCCGTCCTGAGCCTGCTGGTCACGATGCTGATCGGCCTGTGGCTCGTCTGGCCGGTGAGCGATCGCTGGGCCGGTTCCGGCGAGGTGCGCGGCCCGGACGATGGGGTGAGCGGTCCGCCGCCCCGGCTGTCCCCCGATCGCGCCCCGCTCGAGGACCGGGGCTAGATCGGGCCAGGGCCAGCTAGTCGCCGTAGCCGTCCGGGTGCGCCCGGCGCCACGCCCAGGCGGACCCGAGCATCTCTTCCAGCGAGCTGCGGCGCGGGAGCCAGCCGAGGACCTCCCGGGCGCGGGTCGTGGACGCCACCAGGACGGGCGGATCGCCGGCCCGGCGCGGACCCACGGCGTGTGGGATGGGCCGGCCGACGACAGCCTCCGCGGCCCGGAGCACCTCGCGGACCGAGAAGCCGCCGGCCGTCCCCAGGTTGCAGATCACCGGCGACGCGGGTGCCGCACCGCCGACGGGACCCGTGCGCGGATCGTCCGGCGCCGTCGCCTCGAGCGCCGCGACGTGGGCATCGGCCAGGTCCGCGACATGGATGTAGTCGCGGATCGGCGTACCGTCCGGGGTGGGGTAGTCCTCGCCGAAGAGCGTCAGCGCGGGTCCGCCGGAGGCGGCCCGGAGCATGTTGGGAACCAGGTGCGTCTCGGGCCGGTGGACCTCGCCCAGGCGTTCCGTGGCCCCCGCCGCGTTGAAGTAGCGCAGGATCACGGACCGGAACCCGTACGCGCCGCCGTACCAGTGGAGCGCGCCCTCGAACGTGCGCTTGGTCTCGCCGTAGGGGTTGATCGGCCGGAGCACGGCCCCCTCGGGGATCGGTGTGGACTCCGGGGACCCGTAGACGGCGGCGGTCGACGAGAAGACCACGCGCCGCACGCCCGCAGTACGGGCCGCCTCCAGCAGCGCGATCCCGCCGGCCACGTTGTCGCGGTAGTACCGGGCCGGGTCCAGGACGCTCTCGCCGACCAGAGAGCGGGCCGCGCAGTGGAGGATCGCGTCGACGCGCTCCGTCTCCAGCAGGGCGCGGGTCGCCGTCTCGTCGCCATAGGAGCCCGTCACGAGGCGAGCGGCCGGGTTCACGATCGCGGCATGCCCGGTGGACAGGTCATCGAGGACGACGACATCGTGGCCGGCCGCCAGGATCGCATCCACGGAGACGCCCCCGACGTAGCCGGCGCCGCCGGTGACCAGGACTTTCACAACTTGTTCCTCCGGAGCAGGCGGTCCACGATGCCACGCGAGGGCGCCGTGGGATCGATCGGCGCGGCCGCAGGGGGTTTGATCGGCGCCGCGCCGGGTTTGGCTTCGCGTTTGGCATCACCGGCATCGGCAGCTGCCGGCTCGTCGGCCTTCACGCCGACCGTGGCCGGCAGCGTCCGCGAACGGTACGCGAGGACCTCCTCCAGCCGTGTCGCCAGCCGTGCCGCCGCCACGTTCTCCGGGTCGATCGCCAGGGCGCGCCGTGCCTCGCGCAGCGCTCCCTCGTCGTCGTCGCGCTCCAGGGCCACCCGGGCCAGGCCCACCACCGCGATGGAGTTCTGCGGGTCGGCCGCGGCCGCCTGGAGGTACAGCCGCTCGGCCTGGTCCACCATTCCCAGCGTCAGGACACGGTCTGCCTGGAGCAGCAGCTCGATCACGTGTCGCCGGTGTCCGCGCCCATGTCCGCAAGCATGCCCTGTGCCAGCAGCAGCAGGGAGCCGCGCTCGTTGAGGACGGGATCCGCGATGACCGCATCCACCAGCCCGTCGATGATCCGGCCCAGGCGCGGCCCCGGGACGAGCTCCAGCTCACGCATGAGGTCCGTGCCGTCGATGGCGAGCGCATACCGGTCCAGCGCCGCCTCTGCCGCGAGCTCCGCGTCGATGCGGGCGCGGTAGGCGCGCAGGTCCGGGTCGCCCGGCTCCATGCCGCTGCCGATGTCGTCCGCCCGGCGGAGCGCGAACAGCGCATCCAGGTCCGTCCTGCCGATCCGCTGGATGAAGCGGCGGACCGCCGCGTCCGTCGCCTGGGGGTCCACGGTGAACATGTGGTGACGGACCAGGTGGGTGACCTCCGCGGCCGCGGTTCGCGGGTAGCGAAGGCGACGCAGCAGCTCGTCGGCGAGGCGCGCGCCAACCACGTCATGGTGGTGGAAGTGGCCGTCCGAGAGGGTGGCGGGCTTGCCGATGTCGTGGACGAGGGCGGCAAGGCGGATCACGGGCCGATCCGCCGGCGTGGCATCCACGGTCCGCAGCGTGTGGTCCCAGAGGTCCTCGCCGGCCACCTTGCTCTGGGGGATCCCGCGCTGGGCGGCTAACGGCTCGGAGATCACGCCGAGCAGCCCGGTCTCCTGGGCGAGGCGCAGGCCCACGGAGGGAGCGGGCGCGGCGAGCAGCTTGGCCAGCTCGGCACCGACCCGCTCGCCCGAGAGATGATCGGCCAGCGCCGCGTTCCTGGAGATCGCCGCCAGCGTGGCCGGCTCGATCTCGAAGCCGAGGGTCGCCGCCAGCCGCACCGCGCGGACCATGCGCAGGGCATCCTCGCGGAACCGGGCGTCCGGGTCGCCGACGGCGCGGAGCCGGCCGCGCTCCAGGTCTGCCAGCCCGTCGAACGGGTCCACGAGGTTATTGGGCCCGGCGTCGCCCGCCGGGCGGCCCCAGGCCATGGCGTTGACCGTGAAGTCGCGGCGGGCGAGGTCCGCCTCGACCTCGTCGCCGAACTCCACCCGGTGTGGCCGCCGGAAGTCGGCGTACTCGTGCTCGGTGCGGAAGGTGGTGATCTCGAACACGTCCTCCTCGCGACGGACGGCGACGGTGCCGAAGCGGTTCTCGTAGACGGCACCCGGGAAGAGCTCGACGAGGCGATCGGGACGGGCGTCGGTGGCCATGTCCCAGTCCGCGGGGGTGCGGCCCAGCAGGGCGTCCCGCAACGAGCCACCGACGATGAATGCCGCGTGGCCGGCCGCGTGGAGGTGGTCGAGAACGGCGAGCGCCCGGCCGGGGACGACGGCGGCCACCCGCGCGGCGGCGTCGCTGATCCGGTCGACATGGTGAAGGGCGGCATCGTCCCGCGCAGCGGCATCGTCCCGCGCGGCGGCATCGTCCAGCGCGGCGGCATCGTCCCGCGCAACGGCATCGTCCAGCACGGCGGCATCGTCCCGCGCGGCGGGGCCCGGGGAGGCCATGGGTGGCTAGTTGCGACCGAGGAAGAGGTAGCTTCGCCAGGCCTCGTTCCGGTCGTCCTCGAGATACGGCGTGAACAGCGAATAGACGTCGCTGCGGGGCTCGAACGGCTGGCGCTGGAGCCGCAGCCGGGCCTCCTCCGGCGTCTGGCCTCCCTTGCGATGGTTGCAGGACTTGCAGGCCGCGACCAGGTTCTCCCAGCTGTGGGCGCCGCCGCGGTGGCGCGGGATGACGTGGTCAAGCGTGAGGTCGTTGGCCACCCGCCCGCAGTACTGGCAGGTGTGCCGGTCGCGGGCGAAGACCTCGCGCCGGGTCAGCTTGACCCGCGGACGTGGACGGCGGATGTGGTGCTGGAGGCGGATCACCGACGGGGCGCGGTAGGTCGCGCGGACCGTGCGGATCACCGCGTGGTCGTACACGATGACCTCGGCCTTCGCGCCGAAGACGAGCCGGAACGCCCGCGGGATGTTGCAGACGTTCAGGGGCTCGTAGTTCTGGTTCAGCACGAGCACGACCCCGTCCATGCCCGAACGATAGCAGCGCGTCCCGTCGGGCGTCCCGGCGAAGGATTCGAGGGGACCGTGTGGTGCGGGGTCAGACCAGCGGCGGGTCCATCGCCCGCTCGATACGGGCGATCTCGACCTCGATCCGGCCGACCTCGGTGGACGCCTGCTCCCACTCGTGGCTGCCGGGTTCCGCGGCGTTGCGGCGGCGCCGGGCGTCCAGGTGCTGGACGAGAAGCTCGTCGCGGGTCGTGGCCGGGGCGGTGTCGCCGGCCTGCTCGGATTCGGTCATGGTTCCTCCGGTTGGTTCGCTGGGAAGGGTAGCGCGCGGGAGGGGCGTCGGGGAGCATGGCCCGCCCGTTCATCTACGTGGCTTCTGCCATGTGGTGTCCCGCTTCAGCCGTCGGCCGGCACCAGGCGCACGGTCATCCCGGGCCCCACCGGGCCTTCGCGCAGGACCCGCGCATACCAGCGGGCGTCCTCCGGGTGCACCTTGTGGCTCACCCGGGCGATCCGGCGCTCAGCGAAGTAGTGCGCGATCGACTGGCGCGGCACAGCCGGCTCCGTCAGCTCGATCAGCGCCCCGGCCCCCCCGTCCTCGTCGTCTCCGCCCCCGCCATCGCCGGCCTCGACATCGCCGCCGTCGCCAGCGCCGAATGCCAGCCGGACGCCGGGCGCCAGCGACCACCAGTCGATCCCCAGCAGCGTCAGGTTCTCGCCGTACGCGCCGGGGAAGGCTGCGTCCCCACCTTCCCGGACCCGCTCGATCGCCTCCTGCGCGTACAGGCAGACGGCCCTGTCCAGGCCGCCGTGGATCGACTCGGATTCCCGGTGCCCGTCGCCCTCCAGGCCCACCCGCAGGATCCGCGTCCCGTCCACCGGCGCCTTGGGCACGCCGCCAGAGTTGACGTTGACGGACGCCACCAGCCCGACGGCCCCCGGCACCGGCGACCGGCGCGCGGTCCAGTGCACATCGGTGTCGTACGGCAGGTCGAACTCCGTCCGGCCCGCCGTGTCCGGGTCGGTGGCCAGCAGGGTCCGGATCTCCGCCACGAGGCCGTCCCGGACGGACGGCGCGGCCGCCGCCACCGTGCTGATGGAAACCACCCGGTCCAGGACCCCGTCAACCGTGAGTCGCTGGACATGCCGGAAGGTCGTCGTCTCGAGCGGCTCGAAGAGCCCGCAGCGGTCGACACGTTCCCGCCAACCGTGCTGGCTGTTCGGTGCCTCGCCGCCGGTTGCGCCTTCGATGCACTCGCCCAGCCGTCGCACCCATGGCACCGACTCGTCGCGCATGTTCCAGGTGAGCGCCACACGGCCCCCGGGCCGCAGGACGCGGTGGATCTCGGAGAGTGCCCGGATGGTGTCGAACCAGTGGAACGCCTGAGCGACGACCACCGCGTCCACCGATTGCCCGGGTAGCGGGATCGACTCCGCCGTGCCATCGAGCGGCTTGGCGTCGGGCACGACGGCCGCGAGCACCGCGCGCATCGATGCGACCGGCTCCAGCGCCAGGATTCGCACGCCGGAGGGGACCAGCTGGCGGGTCAACTTGCCGGTCCCGGCCCCGAGCTCCAGGAGGACGCGACCGGGTCGCAGGTCCAGCAGGTCCACGATCGACGCGACGGCCTCGGCCGGGTAGTCCGGGCGGCCGCGTTCGTAGGCATCGGCGGCGGCGCCGAAGCCGCGCGCGGCGAGCGGATGGACGGTCTCGGTCATGCGCGGACTGTAGCCGGGACGCCGCCGACCTTGCGCGTGAAGGCCGGACCCGGCAGAGTCGGGAGGTGACATCACCCGTCGCGCACCCGGCCCGGCCCCGGATCTTCTTCATCCGCCACGGCGAGACCGACTGGAACGCCGCCGGGCGTCTCCTCTCGCGGACGGACGCCCCACTCAACGGCGCCGGCGAAACGCAGGCGGCCGCCCTGGCCACGGAGCTGGCAGACCTGCGGTGGGAGCGGGCGTTCACCTCGCCGCTGGTGCGCGCCCGCCGGACCGCCGAGGTGGTCCTGGCCGGATGTACGGACGCTCCCCCGTTGACGACGGACGAGCGCCTGGTCGAGATGGACTTCGGGCCGTACGAAGGGTGGACCGACGCGGAGCTGGAGGCGGATCCCGTCGCGGTGACCCGACGGCGCGACGGCGCCGAGCTGGAGGGGGTCGAGAGCCAGGCGGCGGTGGAGGCGCGCGTGAGGTCGTTCTACGACGAGCTCGTCGGGTTGCCGGGACGCACCCTCGTGGTCGGGCACGGACGAACGCTGCGGATCCTGATCGCCGCCTGCGTCCTGGGCGTGCCCGCGTCCGTGGCCGGGAACCTTCGGATGCGCAACTGCCGGCCGGCGATCGTGGAGCCAGGCTCGCCTTCGCTGCTGCTGGGGTTCAACGTGGGAGCACCGGGTATCGACTTCGCCCGCTGAGGCGGCGGCCGGCTTCCCGGGAGCATCGAGCGGGCGTTCAGCCCTTCGTGGCGGCCCGCTTCGTCCCGCCTGCTGCCCGCTTCGTCCCGCCTGCTGCCGGCTTCGTCCGGCCCGCCCGCGACTTCCCCCCGGTGGCCACCGGCTCGGCGGGCTTCGCCGTCGCGACCGAAGCGGGCCCGGCCACCTGGTCCACGATCCCCACGACCACCGTCCTTAGCGGGCCGTGCTGCTCGCCCACGATCTGGCGCGCGGACGTGCCCTCGTCCAGGATCAGCACCAGCTCGCCGGCGCCCGCCCCCACCGTGTCAACGGCGATCATGTACCCGCCGGCCGCCTCGCCGGACGGCTCGACCAGGTCGCACAGCAGCAGCGTCCGGTCCTCGAAGATCGGCGAGTTGATCGTGGACACCACCGTGCCCACCACCCGCGCGAGCTTCATCGCCCGCCTCCCCGGATCGGCTCGACCGCGTCCACGATGCCCACGATCGCATGGTCCACGGGCGCGAACCGGTCCTCCAGCGCCTCCGCGGCCTCGCGCGCCGCCACGATGTAGACGAGCTCTCCCGGCCCGGCCATGTGCACGGCGTCGGCCGCGACCACCGCCGTCCCGACCGGTTCCAGCTCCCGGGTGAGCGGCTGGACGATCAGCAGCCGGACGCCATCGAGCCCCGGCGCCTTCACGGTCGCCACGACGGTCCCGATCACGCGCGCGAGCTGCATGCCTATGCCTCCGCGGCCGTGATCCGGGCGCGGAAGTGGGGGTCCGCCTCGAGCTCGTGGCGCATCTCCCGGTGGAGCTGCGAGATGACCCGCCAGACCGGCGCCCGCGTGCCGGGCAGCGCGCCCGCGCCGACGTCCGTGACGCGCTCGCAGGCGATGGCCACCGCGGCCTCCACCTCGGAGACCAGCCCGTCGAACAGCAGGTAGCCCTTGCCGCCGAGGCCGTCGCCCAGGCGCAGGTCCAGGAGCCGCACGTTCGCGCCCTTGACACCGGCATCCGCCGCACAGATGACGGAGGCCACGGTCTCGGTCTCGATGATCCCCAGCGCTTCGCCGCCGCCCCGGCGCCGTTCGCCGCGTAGCGCGGCGACCACCTGGTCGTGGACGTTGGGCAGGAACACCGTGTCCACCAGGCACGGTCCGCCGATCTCGCGCCCGGCCGCGAACGCCTCCTGGACGTCCCCCACGGTCCCGCCCACCAGCACCAGGTACCGGCCGGGATGGATCGTGCCGCTCCGGAGCACATCGATGGGTGCACGCTTGGCCATAGCGTCGCCGGCTTCGATGCCGACGGCGATGGAGTCGAACTCCAGCAGCGCGATGGCGGGCTGCATCGGGTCGGGGACGGCGGTCGGCGGCTGGGCCGGAGGGGTGCTCGGGGTCAGCGGGGACGCCATCAGACGATCCGCAGCGCGCCGACGACGGTGATCCGGCGCTCGCGGGAGAACGTCCGGGGCCGGGTCATGCCGTCGCCCGAGGGGCTGGCGATGGACACCGTCGCGAAGCCCTCGCCGCCCTCGCCGAGGCCGGTGAAGTTGGGCCCATTGGTGACGAAGATCGAGCAGTCCATCGCCCGCGCCATCCGGGTGATCGTCTCCACGTTCGTGGAGTGGATCGACGCCGTGTGGCGGAACCCGTGCTCTGCGCGCACCGCCAGCTCGATCGCCGCGCCGACGTCCGGGACCCGGACCACCGGCAGCACCGGCATCATCTGCTCGGTCCACACCAGGCTGTGGTCTGCGGGCACCTCGGCGACCAGCAGGCGCGGCTCCACCGCGGGACGCACGCCGATCTCGGCCAGGATCCGGGCCGCATCGCGCCCGATCCAGGCCGGGTTCATGTGCCCCGGCTTCCCCGGGGCGCCGAGGTCGGTGAAGATCACCCGCTCCAGGCGCCGGAGCTCGTGCTCGGCCAGGACGTAGGCGCCGTTCCGGCCCATCGATCTCACGAGCTGATCCGCCACCGACGAGACGACGATGACCAGCTTCTCGTCCGTGCACACGATGTTGTTGTCAAAGGACGCGCCCCGGACGATGTCGGCGCCGGCCTTCTCGACGTCGGCGGTCTCGTCCACGACCGCGGGCGGGTTGCCCGGGCCGGCGGTGATCGCGCGCTTGTCGGTCCTCAGGGCCTCGCGGACGACGCCCGGGCCGCCGGTGACCAGCAGCACGCGGACGTCCGGGTGGGCCATCAGCGCGCGGGCGCTCTCGATGGTGGGCTCCGCGACGGAGGTGACGAGGTTGGGCGGGCCGCCGGCCGCGATGATCGCGCGGTTGACCAGGCGGACGGCCGCGTTGGACGTGCGGCGCGCGGACGGGTGCGCGTTGAACACCACCGCGTTCCCCGCGGAGACGATGCTGATCGCGTTGTTGAGGATCGTGGCAGCCGGGTTGGTCACCGGCGTGATGGCGCCGACCACGCCGAACGGCGCGAACTCCGTGATCATCATCCCGCGGGCGCCGGAGACGGCCTGGACCTCCAGGTCCTCGGGTCCGGGCGCCTTGGTGGCGACGAGACGGTTCTTGGTGATCTTGTCTTCGACGCGCCCGAGACCCGTCTCCTCCACGGCCAGCCGGGCAAGCATCTCCGCCTGCTCCACGGCCGCGCGTCGGACGGCCTCGATGATCACCTTGCGCTGGTCCAGCTCGAGGCGGGTGGAGCGGAACGCCGCGGCGGCAGCCGCCACAGCCTCGTCGAGGCGCGCGAAGACGCCGTCACCCACGGCACCCGTCGCCGGCGCCGCGAGCTCGGCCTGGACGGCCATGCGCCGGCCGGCCCCGGGGTCGGGCGAGCCGACACGCCGGCGCACCCGGTCGATGATGTCTGCGATCTCGCGTTCGTCGAGCACGTGGTCGTTCCTTCAGGATCGCGGGTCAGGTTCCTAGTGGTGGCCTCGTCGGCGCCCCGTCGGAGGCCCGCGGCTACTTGTGGTAGATCTCCGTGCCGCCGACCTCGAACGTGTCGACGATGGCCATGATCACCGCGTCGCACGGGCGGTCCTTCGTGACCTCGGTCTGCCGCGCGGAGCTCCCGCTCGCGTACAGCACGACCTCGCCCACGCCGGCACCCACCGTGTCCACGCCCACGACATAGCCGCCGGTCGGCCGGTTGTCCGCGCCGAGCTGCTGCACGATCAGGAGCCGCCACCCCTCCATCAGGGGTTCCTTGCGGGTCGCCACGACCGTGCCGGCGATTCGTCCGAGAAGCATCGGGTTCCTCTCCGGCCCCTTGGGCCTGGGTCACGGGGGCGGCCGACGGCGACCGCCCCCCGAGGGTCCATTCGAAGGCGCGGGTCAGCCGAGCTCGGCCTTCGCCTCGTCCATGCGGCCGAGCGGCAGCACGGTGTCCACGTTGGCGTGCGGCCGGGCGATCACGTGGGTCGCGACGACCTCGCCGACCTTCGCGGCGCTGCGAGCGCCGGCCTCGACGGCGGCCTTGACCGCGGCGACGTCGCCGCGCACGACGGCGGTCACGTACCCGCCACCCGTCTTCTCGTAGCTGACGAGCTCCACCTTGGCGGCCTTGACCATCGCGTCGGCCGCTTCGACCACCGCGGCGAACCCGCGTGCCTCGATCATGCCCAGTGCGTCTGCCATCGGACCCTCTCCCGTGTGTCTGCGCGACGACCGCTCGGCCGCCTGCGCCTGTGTTGGATTGCCTGTTGGTCCGGGGATCGCCCCGTTGTCGTTGTCGTCCGTCGGCCGCTACGCCTTCGCGTCTCGCCCGTCGATGCCCTCGATCGCGGCCACGGCGGCCCGCCATCCCACGTCGATGTCCGCCTCCTCGCCGCCCAGGTAGACGCGGCCCATGGAGCCGAATGACCTGACCTCGAGGATGTTGATCCTGGCGGCCTTCTCGGCCTCGTTGGCAGCCAGCGGCGCATAGGCCGCGGGCTCCATCTCGAGGACGTAGAGGGTCTGCCCGCCGATGATCATCTGGCCGTGCCGCGTCCGGTTGATCAGCTGGGCCTGGTGGTCGTCGATCCGGCGGATGATCTGGCTGGACAGGATCCGCGGCTTGATGCGCGCCGTCTCCTCGACGCCCAGCTCCGCCAGGATCGCGGCGCCGGCGGCCCGCACCTCGGC
>DATCGK010000466.1:0-8812 GCA_036508975.1 Candidatus Limnocylindrales bacterium | reverse complement strand
AGGCGGCAACTGCGCAGGCGCGGGCCGTCCTGGTGGGGGCTGCGGGCACGGGAGGCTCAGGGTCGATCGCCGGGAGCACCCGGCCGCCCGTCGCGATCGGTACCGCGGGGCCGGAGGTCGACGACTCGCCGACGCTGGTCTGGACGATCCCATTCGGCGCGCCACCGGCCGAGGAGCCGATCCGGGTGAAGCCCCCGCCGGGCCCACCCGCAGGCTAGGACCGCCGTTCTGTCCGTTGCGCATACCGGCACAGCGACGTGGCGACACGGCCGACGCCCGCGCTGGGACTGGTGGTCATGGCTGGCGCGGTTCGCAGCGACAGTCGGTGACTGCGGCGCATACCGTGGGCCCGCAGGCGCCCGGTCTTGGGCCTCTCCTGTGACTCCGAGTCCCAGGTGGGCACCTCGTGACGACGCAGCGATGACCAGGAGTCCCAGGCGCCACCGGAACTGCCGGCTCACGCGACATGTAGGCCCGGGGTGAGCCAACCGGGCCAAGCGCCGAGCCGGCCACACCGCCGTTGAACGCAGCGAACCGCCCTACGCCGAGCGCGGAGCGCCAAGCCGGCCAATGAGCGGCCGGCCACTGAGCCGCCGAGCGCCGAACCGCCCTACGCCGAGCCGCTGAACGCCGCGAACCCCCTACGACCCCCGCCGCGGCCGGAGCGACGTCAGCGCCACGCCCGCCAGCACCGTCGCAAACCCCAGGATGTCGACCGGGCCCAGCTTCTCGCCGAGCACGATGGCCCCCGAGATCAGCCCCACGACGGGCACCGCCAGGAACCCCGTGGCGGACGCCTGCGGACCCAGGGACCGGGTGATGGACTGGCTGGCCCAGGTGGCAAACGCGGTGGCCATCGGCCCGCTGTACAGCAGCACGAGCACCGTGATGGGCTGCCAGTTGACGACGGCATTCGGCTCCAGCAGCAGCGCCGCAACGGCAAGCGGCACCAGGGCCACCAGCAGCTGCCATGGCTGGAGGTCGAGCGGGGTGGATACCCACGTGTGGCGCCGGACGTGGATCGTGACGGCGGCCCACATGACCGCGTTGAGCAGCAGCGCCAGCGTCCCGGCCAGCTCCCCGGGAATGCCCCAGTCGATGACCGCGGGGTTGAGCAGCAGGAGCAGCCCGGCGATCCCGAGGGCCAGCCCCAGGATCTCGTTCCGGCGCGGCCGGACGTGGAAGAAGATCCACAGCAGCACGCCGACCCAGAGCGGCATCGTGTAGACGAGCACCGACGAGCGGCCGGCCGGCACCACCTGCAGCGCCAGGTTCATGATCAGGATCCCGCCGGCAACCTGCACGAGCCCAACCGACGCGACGATCGAGAGGTCCGAGCGCGGCGGCAGGCGGAGGCGGCCCTGCACGCCGAGCAGCGCCACCACCGTCGCGAGCCCGGTCACGACCCGCAGCGCCGCGTAGGTGAGCGGCGGCATGTAGTCGAGCCCGATTTTGACGACGACCCAGTGCACGCCCCAGACGAGGGCGAGCAGGGCGAGCAGGGCGACCGCGGCGGCGTGCGAGTGGACCGCCGGTGTGGCTTGACCCGGCGGCGTGGCTTGACTCAGTGACATCGGCGCGGGCTGCGTGATGGCGGTCCCCTACCCGCGGACCATGCGCATGGCGATCTCGCTCCACTCCCAGAGACGCCGCGGATCCGACCGGCAGGTGCTGATGTCCTTGAGCGCGAAATCGACCGGGCAGCCGTTGGCCTTCGTCACTTCGAGGACGTCCTCGAAGTCCATGACCGCCAGCTCCGGCACCCACTCGTCCATGGCGACCATGGCCGGGTTCGGCTTGCGCGAGAACATGAAGTCGGGCCCGATGTTCTCCGCGCCCCTGGCGATGTTCGACCAGGCGCTCATGGAGAGCTTGCGGATCCCCGGGATCTGGCGGATCCACTTCACCCGGTCGTGGAGCGGATCGCAGCAGCCGTAGTAGCCGAGGCCGAACCGGGAGTCGAACCGGAGCGCGCTGGGGATCTCCATCTCGGACCACATCTGGTCGGAGACGGACACGAACAGCTGGGCCATGCCGTAGGTCCAGCTGTCCTTCGCCCGCGGCCTGGCGGCATCGAAACCCGCTGCCGGCAACTCGTCCGTGTGGGCGCCGGTGCAGTGGATCCGGTCGTTGCCGTAGCCCACCAGCCCCTTCTCCTCCAGGATGTCCAGCTCCGCGAGCCGCACGTCCGTCATCCGCTCGGCGATCGCCAGGAGGAACTCCGGCCGGTCGATGAGATCGTAGAGGATGCTCTCCGCGCTGCGGAGTTGCTCGATGTCGTCCCACATGGAGAACCAGGGGACATGCCCCTGCATCCGCACGTCGAGCAGGCCGTCGAGGCACTCATGCGCCATCGCCTCGACCGCGGCTGTCGCCGCCACGTCCAGCTCGATGTCCGGGACGCGGAGCCTGGCCAGGTCCTCCTCGGTGGCAAGCTGGTCCGAGTAGCGGTGCGAGGAGATGTCATTCCCCTCGCCCTGGAGGATCGTGTCCCCGGCGATCGAGATCCCGAACCCGCTGTGGCGGATGACCTTGGAGATGTCCACGTACGGCTCGACCACCATGTCGCACCGCACGTGGTTCCACGCGTAGAGCGTCTGGCGCAGCGACGTCTCGAGCCCCCGGCTGAACGGGTCAGACGAGCGGATCGTCAGCTCGCCATCCCGGTTCAGCTCGTGCCAGGGCATCTCGTCGATCATCACCATCGGCCGCTGCGGCCGGAGCGCGTTGAGGTCCTTCCAGAGCCTGATCGTGTCCTGCTGGACCGGCAGGGGGCCGCGATCTCGGCCCCCTGCGCGGCGAGCTCGCGAATGATGGCCACGTCCTGCCTCGGCAGCGGCCGGTCCAGGTCGCCGAAACGCACCCACGGCACGCCGGTGGACCAGGTGGGGGGCGTGAGCCAGGGATTCGTCTCGGCCATCGTGAGGTCCTCGTGTCGGCAGGGTAGAGCGCCGTGCGGCCGGACCGGCCGCGGATCTCAGCCCGCGAGGAGCCGGCGGGCGAGGTCCACGGCGGCGCCTGCGTCCTGCGCATGCCCGTCGGCACCGATCTGCTCGGCGAACTCCGGGGTGGTGGGCGCGCCGCCGACGACCACCAGGGAACCGAGGGCCGCCGCGTGGACAGCCTCCACTACACCGCGCATGTTGGGCATCGTCGTGGTGAGGAGGGCGGACACGCCGACGAGACGGGCGTCGTGTTCGCGCGCGGCAGCCACGAAGCTCGCAGCCGACACATTGACGCCGAGGTCGATGACCTCAATCCCGGCGCCCTTCCACATCATCCCGACCAGGTTCTTGCCGATGTCGTGGAGATCACCTTCGACCGTGCCGATGACCGCCCGGTGCTCCGGCCTGACGCCCGCGTCGACGAGGACCGGCTCCAGGATCGCCATCCCGGTCTTCATCGCCCGGGCCGCGATGAGCATCTCGGGGACGAACAGCTCGCCATCCTGGAACTTGCGGCCCACGACGTCCATGGCCGAGGTCATCGCGCCCAGGACGTCCCGGGGATCGACGCCGGCGTCAAGGGCCGCCCGGGTCTCCGCCTCCGCGGCGGACCGGTTGCCTGTCTCGATCGCGTGGACCAGTGCGGCGAGATCGGCCACGGTGCATCTCCTCTGGGCGGTGTATCAAGTCCTGCGGGCACTTCGCGCCCGGTCGCCGCGCGAGCCTCGACGCGACAAGCGCGGAAAGGGCGGCGCAATCGATTGCAGCCTAATGAAGGGCTCCGCCCGTGTCAACGAACCAGCCGTCAAGATGTCGTCAAGGAACCCGCCGTCACGGTGTCAACGGCCAGACCCCAGGCCACCCGGCGGCCTTGTGGGTCGAGTGGAAGAGGAAGCGGGCCATCCCGCGTCAGGAACCATGCATGGCCACTGCTGCGCATCTGCCCCTTGACGACGGCACATGGTGGCGTCACTATCGAGTGTGTAATCGATTGCTGCGGCCCTTTGTCCATGTAGCCGCCGCGGTCGATGGTCAATCGACGGGCGGCACGCGCGTCGAGCACGATGACAGGCGCCCGGCAGACACGGAGTCGTCTGACCTTGGATCCCGGCGTGAATCGTGACCGCGAATAGCGTAACGTTCGTCCACCAGTGACCGAGATCGACCGGACCCGATGATGGGTGCCGGGATCTTCAAGGAGGAGTGGCAGATGAAATTGGCGAAACTCACGATCGGGCTCGCGGTGGTCGCGCTTGCCGCGTCCGCGTGCTCAGGATCGACCGCCTCGCCCGCCGCGAGCGGCGCCGCCGCATCGTCCGACAGGGCCGGGATCAGCATCGAGGTCGTGACCCACGGTCAGGCCTCCGACCCGTTCTGGTCGATCTTCAAGAACGGCGTCGTCCAGGCCGGCAAGGACATGGGGGTCAAGGTCAACTACAGCGCCCCCGACACCTTCGACATGGTGAAGATGGGCCAGCTCATTGACGCCGCCTGCGCGAAGGCGCCGACCGGCCTCGTGATCTCGCTCCCGGACGCGACGGCGCTCGGCCCGAGCGTCACCAAGTGCGTCACCGCGGGCATCCCCGTGATCTCCGCGAACTCCGGTTCCGACGCGTACGCGAAGCTCGGCATCCTGACCCACGTCGGGCAGGATGAGGCGGTCGCGGGCAAGGCGGCCGGCGTGCGCATGGCGGCGGCCGGCGGCAAGAACGCGATCTGCATCAACCAGGAGGTCGGCAACGCCGGTCTCGACGCGCGCTGCAACGGCTTCAAGGACGGCTTCACCCCCGGCAAGTCGACCGTCCTCCAGGTCGACCTCAAGGATCCGGTCACGGCGCAGCAGAAGATCGCCGCCGCCCTCACGGCGGACCCGACGATCGACACCGTCATGGCCCTGGGGCCGACCGGCTCCTCGCCGACGATCGCCGCCCTGAAGCAGATGGGCAACACCACGATCAAGGTCGGCACCTTCGACCTCTCGAAGGACGTCCTGGACGCGATCGCCGCGGGCACCATGCTGTTCGCGATCGACCAGCAGCAGTACCTCCAGGGGTACCTGCCGATCGTGTTCCTGACCCTGTACAAGCTGTACGGCCTCATGCCGGGCGGCGGCCTGCCGGTCATGACCGGCCCGGGCTTCGTGACCAAGGACAACGTCGCGACCGTCCAGGCGAACACCGGGACCACCCGGTAGCTCACCTGTCGTAGCGAATCTCGCCGGGGATCGGCACATCGCCGGCCCCCGGCGGCAACCTTGTGAGGGCAGTGCATGACGACGGTTGAGGGCACCCCATCCGAGGCGGCGCGGCTGCGCCGCGCCAGTCCCATTCGTCAGCTGCTGACGCGGCCCGAGTTCGGGTCGATCGTCGGGGCGATCCTCATCTTCTTCGTCTTCTGGGCCCTCACCGGCTTCATCGTTGGCACGGGCTTCATGTCCTGGAAGGGCTTTGCAGCCTACATCCAGGTGGCGGCCCAGATCGGGATCCTGGGCGCCACCGTCGCCCTGCTGATGATCGCCGGCGAGTTCGACCTGTCCATCGGCTCGATGGTCGGCTGCGCGGGCCTCATCCTCGGCCTCTCGATCACCCAGTTCGGCCTGCCGTTGTGGCTCGGACTCATCATCACGTTCGCTTTCGCCCTGGCCGTCGGCGCTGCGAATGGCTACATCGTGGTCAAGACCGGCCTCCCGTCGTTCATCGTGACCCTCGGCTCCCTGTACATGCTCCGGGGCGCGGGCCTCGCCATGACCAGACTGGTCTCCAACGGCCAGACGATCGTCAGCGGGGTCGGTGCGGCCGCCGCGGACGACCCGCTCTCGAAGCTCTTCAACGCCACCTTGTTCACCATCGGAGGCGCCGACTTCAAGGTCGAGTTGCTGTGGTGGTTCGCCGTTGTCGCCGTCGCCACATGGGTCCTGCTGCGGACGAGATTCGGGAACTGGATCTTCGCGGTCGGCGGATCGAAGGAAGCCTCGCGCAACATCGGCGTTCCCGTGAACCGGGTGAAGATCCTCCTGTTCATGGCGACCGCCGCGTCGGCCGCGCTCTTTGCGTGCATCCAGGTCCTGGAGGTTGGAAACGCCGACGTCCTGCGCGGCACCGGCAAGGAGTTCGAGGCGATCATCACCGCGGTCATCGGCGGGACGCTGCTGACCGGCGGGTACGGCTCTGCGCTCGGCTCCGCGTTCGGCGCGTTCATCCTCGGCGTGACCCAGCTCGGCATCTTCTTCGTACCCGGGTTCAACTCCGACTGGTACGGGTTCGTCCTCGGCGCCCTCCTGCTGGTCGCCGCCTTGGTGAACAACTGGATCCTTCGCCGCGCCTCGGGAGCCCGATCATGACGACCAAACAGACCACCACGACCGAACTGACCGCCCCCACCTCCCCGCAACCGACGCGCTCGGACGTCCCCGTCCTCGAAGCGAGGAGCATCTCGAAGATGTTCGGCCGCGTCATCGCCCTCAGGGACGTGTCGCTGTCCGTGAAGGCCGGCGAGGTGAACTGCCTGCTCGGCGACAACGGTGCCGGCAAGTCCACGCTGATCAAGACGCTATCGGGCGTCCACCGTCCCGACGAGGGTCAGCTGTTCATGGACGGCGAACCGGTCACGCTCGCGTCACCGCGCGACGCGCAGACCCGAGGGATCGCGACCGTGTTCCAGGACCTCGCGGTCCTGCCGCTCATGAGCGTCAGCCGGAACTTCTTCCTCGGCAACGAGCCCACCAAGGGCGCCGGTCCATTCCGGCGGTTCGACATGGGGTACGCCGACAAGACTGCGCGCGAGAAGATGCACGAGATCGGCATCGACGTCCGCGACACCGCCCAGCTCGTGGGCACGCTGTCCGGCGGCGAGCGCCAGACGCTCGCGATCGCCCGCGCGGAGTACTTCGGCGCCCGCGTCCTCATCCTCGACGAGCCCACGTCGGCGCTCGGCGTGAAGCAGGCGGCGATCGTCCTGCGGCACATCCTCAAGGCCCGTGCCCGCGGGCTGGCGGTCATCTTCATCACGCACAACGTCCAGCACGCCCTGCCGGTCGGTGACAAGTTCACGATCCTCAGCCACGGCCGCAGCGAGGGCGTGTTCAAGCGCGGTGAGATCAGCCTCGACAAGCTCCTTGGCCTGATGGGCGGCGGCGAGGAGCTCAGCGACCTCTCCCGGGAGCTCGAGCAGCTCCAGAACGAGATCACGGTGGCGCAGGCGGCCGATCCCGGACCCGGGGCGCCGCCGGCGGGCTGACGCGCGGCGGGACCTGCCTAGCCAGCCAGCTCTCGAACTGCATCGAAAGCGGCCACGACGTTCTCCGGGGGAACGCCCGACTGGACGTTGTGCACCGCGGCCCAGACGAAGCCGTCCGGGCCCAGGTCGCGCACGCGGTGCCACACCTCGGCCCGCACCTGGTCCCGCGTGCCGAACGGGAGCACCTGCTGCGTGTCCACTCCCCCGCCCCAGAACACCACGTCCCGCCCGTAGGTTGCCTTCAGGCGGGCCGTGTCCATGCCGCGCGCCGAGACCTGGACGGGGTTGACGACGTCGACGCCGATGTCGATCAGGTGCGGGATGAGGTCGAACACCGCTCCGCAGCCGTGGTAGAAGAGCTTGGCGGACGTCTTCGCCCTGATCGCGTCGAAGAGGCGCTTCTGGCGCGGCTTGATGAGGCTCACGTAGGCCTCGGGGCTGATCATCCAGCCAAGCTGCGTCGAGACATCGTCGCCGTACTGGTAGACGTCGAGGAGCTCGCCGACCTGATCGAGGTAGCGGTTCGCGGACTCGATCGAGAACTCGGTGATGCCGTCGAGGAGGCGCTCGGCCAGCGGCCTGTCGGCCGCCATCGCCATCATGAACTCCTCGGATCCGACGGTGAAACAGCCCTGCTCGAAGATCCCCATCCCGACGATCCCCGCCCCGACGAGCGCGTAGTCGGTGGTCTCGTGGAGCCGGACGGCCTCTTCGCGCACGAGGGCGAGGACCTCGGGCGAGTCGAGCTCCGGCCAGCGGAACGTCCGGACCGCCTCCTCGGTGAGGTCCCGCATCGGGAACTCCACCCAGTCGAAGTAGAAGCCGCCCTCCTTGGGCATGCGCAACCTGGCGCCCCAGCGGTTGATCCAGCCCCAGTACGCCCCCTCGTCGATGAGCGGCTCGGGCAAGGCGTTGGCCCGTGGCAGCGTGACCGGCCGCGTGTCGACGCCGAGTCGGACCAGCAGGTCCTCGCCGAGGTACGGCAGTTGCTGCGGCAGGTCCCAGATCGGCGCCTCGTCGACAGGCAGGCCGAGATAGGCCCGGAGGGGCCCGCAGGCACCGGACGTGATCGAGGTGACGCAGGTCGAGCCGAGGTCGACCGGCACACGGTCCGGTTCCCGGTGAGACAGGGCCGCCTGGACGCGTTCCCTCGAGTTCATTCCCATCGACCGCCCTTCCGGCGCCCGAGCGGCGCCTGCGTCATCTGCCAGACGGGTGCCCTGCCGGCTCAAGCGCGGCTGAACGCGGCGCGGAACCGCTCGAGGGCGAGCTCGTCGTCTCCACTGGCGAACGACTCCAGGCCCACCACGCCCGTGTAGCCGATGCCCTCGAGGGCCGCGGCCACGGCCGGCCAGTTGACCTCGCCGGTGCCGGGCTCCATGCGGCCGGGCACGTCCGCCACCTGGATCTCGCCGATGAGCGCTCCGGCCTTGCGGACCAGCTCGACCAGGTTCCCCTCCCCGATCTGCGCATGGTAGAGGTCGAGCATCATCCGCACCCCGGGCCGGTCCAGCGTCCCGACGAGGGTCATCGTGTCCTCCGCACGCCCGAACGGCACGCCCGGGTGGTCGGTGTGGAGGTTGAGGTTCTCGAGGCAGAACACCACCCCGTTGGCCTCGCCCAGATCGGCG
>DATCGK010000465.1:0-2425 GCA_036508975.1 Candidatus Limnocylindrales bacterium | reverse complement strand
TCGACGCCGTCGACCATGCGGCCGGCATCTCGCCCCGGCGTGAGGTGCCTGAGAAGCTCCAACTCGCGCTCAGTGACGTCGGGTCCAGTACTCATGGCGTTCGCGCTTCGTGGCGCGCCGTGCGGAGATTGGTCGCATTCTACCGTGCCGGTAGGTGCAGGCAACGAACAGGACCCGGTCATGGTCCGACATGCCGATCACGCGGAACCGCCGCTCGCTCGTGGAATGGGCGACATCATCTCGGGACCATCGGTGTTCATCGTCATCAACCGTCATCGCCTCCGGGAAGCCGACCCCGTGCTTGCGCACGTTGGCCTCCGCCTTCTCCGGATCCCAAGGCTCGCTCACCCGGGCGACCGTAGCCACGGCCGCTCACTTGACCCTCACCGGGCACTTACGCCGCGATTGACACCCAACCTGTCACAGCGGGTCCGCAGAGTAGGAGCCGCATGATCGAGGACAGGGCACTCCCCATCGGCCCGGCCACGGCGAGCGTGGCGCTGACGCCGGAGCAGCGCGCCATCGTCGAGGCAGGCGATGGGCCGGTCGTGGTCATCGCGGGGGCGGGGACGGGGAAGACGCGCGTCATCGTGGAGCGGGTGCGCTGGCTGCTGGAGACGAAGGGTGATGCCGCCGGCAGCGCCCCCGCGACCCCCGCGGCCCCGGGTGATGCGCGGAGCCTCATCGCCAGTGAACCTGTCCGCCAGGACGCCCCGTTCGAGGGCCCGCTCTCCCCGGAGCAGATTCTCGTCCTGACCTACAACGTGAAGGCGGCGAGGGAGCTCCAGCAGCGCCTGGACGCGGCTCTCGGGCCGGCAACAAGAGCGCGCCTGACGGTCACGAACTTCCACAGCTTCTGCCACCGGGTGCTGACGGAGAGCCCGGGCGAGGCCGGCGTGGCGCCCAACCCGGACGTGCTGGACGGTGTCAGCCAGGTCCTCCTGCTGCGCGACATCCGCCCGGACCTGCCGCTGGTCTATCACGGCGAGTGGCAGTTCGACGGGATCGTGAGCTTCATCAACCGGGCGAAGGACGAGCTGGTCACGCCGGACGACTTCGACGCCTTCGTGGCCGGCGAGCTCGACGTCTTCGAGAACAGGTTTGGCGGCTACGACGACGCGGCCGTCCGACTGAACGCCCAGGGCAACCTGAGGCCGCTGAAGGCCGTTCGCGGCGCCTACGCCTACGAACGCGCGCACGAACGAGCGGGGGCCGGCAGCCGGGACATCGGCGACTGGGACGAGCACGCCCTGGAGAAGGCCGCCGATCGCGAGGCCCGCCGCACGATCGCGGGTGATGGCCGCGCCCGCTACCGCAACGAGTTCGTCGAGGACGATCTACCGCGCATCGACGAGCTGGCCGAGACTTACGTCGCGGACGGCGCCGCCCTGGAGGTCATGCGCCTGGCGGAGCTCGCGCTCGTCTATCGCGCCTACCAGGCGGAGCTCGTGCGGCGAGGGGCGCTGGACTTCGGCGAGCAGATCGCGGCCGTCACCCAGCTGTTCAAGGTCCGCCCGAACATCCTCCGCCGCTGGCAGCGCCAGTATCGGTATCTCCTGGTGGACGAGTTCCAGGACGCGAACGTCGCCCAGATCGAGCTGATCGAGATGCTCGGCCGAACGCCGGACCGGCCCGACAACGTGATGGTGGTGGGGGACGACGACCAGTCGATCTACCGCTTCCGGGGCGCCAGCTTCGCCGCCTTCATGGAGTTCGACCGGCGGTTTTCAAGACCGCCGGCACACGACAGGCACGGCACGCCGCCGGAACCGCCCCGCCGGCTCCGGCTGGAGGAGAACTTCCGCAGCGTCGAGCGCGTGATCCGGGCGGCCAACCGTGTCATCGCGCGCAACCAGACCCGCTTCGAGCCCGGCAAGCGCCTCGTCACGCAGCGGCCTGCCGGCGAGCCGGTCCAGCTCATCGTGTGCGCGGGGGCGGAGGACGAGGCCGTCGCGATCGTCGAGGCGATCAAGGTGCTGGCAGCGCCCGACGATGGCGCGGGGGCGGGGGAGGGGACGACGAAGAAGCCGAAGCCCCGCTGGTCGGACATCGCGATCCTGTACCGCAAGCACAAGCATCGCGAAGCCATCGTCGCCCGTCTGCGCGAGGAGGACATCCCGTACACCGTGGTCGGCGGGCTGAGCCTCTTCGGCACCCCGGAGATCCGGGACCTGGAACAGAGCCTGCGGGCGATCGCGGACCCGCACAACGACGTCGCGCTCGTCCGGATGCTGACAGCCGGGCCGTGGCGGATGGACGCCCTCGAGATCCTCGAGGTCTCGCGGATGGCGAAGTTCGATCGACGGTCCCTCGTCGACGTCGTCCGGGAGATCGTCGGCACCGGCGTCGTCGTGGTCGATCGGGCGGGGGACGAGGGGACGAAGGACGACCAGACGGCCGAGGAGGCCGTCGATCCCGCGAGGCG
>DATCGK010000464.1:0-5949 GCA_036508975.1 Candidatus Limnocylindrales bacterium | reverse complement strand
CCACCAAGGCGGCCCATTCTACGGCAGACGCGCCCCGGGGCGCACCCGACAGCATCGCGGCGCTGCTGCCATCCTGGCGCCGGTCCCTGGCGGCCCGCCGGATCAGCCCCCGGACCATTGCCACTTACACCACGTCGGTTGAGCAGCTGGCCGCGTACCTCGAGGCCCACGGCATGCCGGCCAGGGTCGCCGGGATCCGCCGGGAGCATGTCGAGTCGTTCGTGGCCGACCTCCTGACCACCAAGGCCCCTGCGACCGCCCACAACCGCTACCGCGGCTGCCAGGCGTTCTTCGCGTGGTGCGCCGAGGAGGGTGAGGTCAAGACGAGCCCGATGGAGCGCATGAAGCCGCCCCGGCTGCAGGACGCACCCCCGCCGGTCCTGCGGGAGCGTGACCTCCGGGCGATCCTCGCCGCGGCCGAGAAGGATCGGACGTTCAACGGCTACCGCGACGCCGCGATCCTGCGCCTGTTCGTCGACACCGGGATCCGCCGGGGCGAGCTGCTGGGCATCGACACCCCGGACGTCGACCTGGACGAGGGGCTGGTCAAGGTGAGCGGCAAGACCGGGCCGCGCGTCGTGCCGATCGGCGCCACCACCGTCCGCGCTCTCGACAGGTACACGCGCGCACGCGCGAAGCGGGCCGATGCTGCAGACCCGGCGCTGTGGCTCGGGCGCAAGGGCAGGCTGCTGGAGACCGGGCTCGCGCTCGTGATCCGCACCCGGGCCGCCGCGGCCGGGCTCGAGGGTGTCCACCCGCACCTGTTCCGCCATGCCTACGCCCATTCGATGCTTGCGGCGGGGATGCAGGAGACCGACCTCATGGAGGTTGCCGGCTGGAAGTCCCGCGAGATGGTCGCCAGGTACGCGCGGTCTACCCGGGCGGAACGAGCGATCAAGGCCGCTCGCGCCCTGTCCCCCGGCGACCGGATGGATGAGGGGTCGAAGCGATGACCGCGGAAGATCGCAACCGAGCCATCGAGGCAGAGATCGTGAGCCTGGGGGAGTCCTTCCTCCCGGGCGACGACCGGCCGGAGGTCCTCGACCGTCGCAAGAAGCTGGCGGACCTACGAGAACAGATCGAACAGCTCGGCGACGGGACCATCAGCGACGACACCATCATCGAGGCACTGTGGGGCATGTGTCAGCTGGCGGCTGCGGCGGCCCTCGGGCTGGGTGAGATCGCCTCTGACTCACTCGCCTTGGCCGAGGAGATGCTCGCCGAGCAACCCGTGGACGAGGCACGCGGCTTCAGGGCGGACCAGATCCGGGTGGAGGTCCAAAGGCTGCGCGCCGCCCTCGACCGGGCCCCGACACGCGCGGAAACTGCCCAGGCGCTCAACACGAGCGAAGCAACCCTCAAACGAGCGGTGCGGGACCTCGGGCTCGGGTCATGGCCGCCAGCCCCGCCACCAGCCCAAGAGGATTGACCCGATCTGACCCGCCGTGACCTGACCTGACCCCCACCCTGAGACGACCATCTCAGGGTGAGCGATGAAGTCATCACCCGGGCGTTGTGGGGCAGGATCGGCGGCCTGACCGCGTGGTCCCGCAACGACCCGGCGACGATGGTCGGCCCTGCGCACCGCGGCTTCCGCGCCCGGTTCGAGGCCGAGGTCCGGCGGGCCGCCGATGCCCGAGGCGAGACGCTCACTCCCGCCGAGCTCGCCACGCGGGCCGACCGCGCCCGCCGCGCGCACATGCTCACCCTCGCGGCCCTGAGCGCAGCCGCACGCAAGAAGCCCGCCCCCGTCAGTGATACGACCGGGAGCGGGCAGGAAGGCCGGCGTCGTGACCGCCAGCATCCGACAGCAGCGTAGCGCGCCGCGACGCCGGGCGATAGAGGCCCGGGGAACGCGTCGCCCCCAGCGCTCCGCCGCGCTCTGCCCGATCTGCGATCACCGCCACGCCCGCCGGACCGCCTGTTGCACCCTGTGCGGCTACACGACGGTCCGGCCGTGAGCGCCGAGCCCGTCATCCTCGGCACGCCCGAGGAACCGCCGGACCTGTTCGCGCTCCCCATCATCGAACCGGGCGACGCCGCGCCTCGCGACCCGCTCCCGTCCGCCTTCGACATCGCCGCCGCGCGTCGCGACCTCGAGCGTGCAGGCGGGGCGCAGTGGGAGAGCGAACCCGCGGAGCCGCGAGATGCGCTCGCCTTCGATTTGGCCGCCGCGAGGATCCGCCTCCGGGACCAGTTGGAACGGCCAACCCTCGCAGAGATGCTCGAGGCCTTCGCGTCGACTGGCCACGGCCCCGCCCTGGACCTCGCCGCCGGCGCCGCGCTCCCCGTTGGGAAGTACCTCCCCGACTTCCTCGCCGAGTCGGCTGCGGGGGTCCGGTGGGCCGTCCGCAACCTGATCGTCGATGGCTCGCTCGTGGCCGTCCTGGGGCGGCCCGAGAGCTTCAAGAGCATGGGGCTGCTACACCTCGGGCTCGCCCTCGCGGGAGGTCCGGGCTGGCTCGGGTTCGAGCTCGGCGACCCCCGGCCGTTCCTCTACGCCTCGAACGAGAAGACCGGCAGCACGGTCCGGGAGCGGCTCCGCCGGATGACCGCCCAGGACGCCCCTACGGAGCCCGTGGTGGTCATGCACCGCGCCGGTGTCACGTTCGCCGACCCCCGGCGCTGGGATGCCGTGGTCGGCATCGTGGCCGCCTACGCGGCCGGGGGCCGGCCGCCGTTCGTCGCCCTCGATACGCTCGCCAGCCTGTCCGGCCCGGGGTTCAATGAGAACGACGGCCGGGATATGGGCACGGCCCTCGCGGCCATCCGGCGATTGACCGACCTTGGTGCGACGGTCGCCCTGGCCCACCACCCGGCGAAGCACGCCGAGGGTTCGGGCGGGATCGTCATGCGCGGCCACAGCTCGCTACACGGCGAGGTGGACGGCTCACTGCAGTTCACCCGGCCGGAGCGGGACGCCGAGTCCGGCTTGATCCGGGGAGAGCCGAAGGACGCGGACCTCGTGCTCGTGCGGTTCACCTGGTCCCACGAGACGTTCCAACTCGAGCCGGCCGAGACCGCATTCATCCTCACCGCCCGGACCCTGGCCGAGGTGGTGGCCCTCATGTACGCCGGCGAGCCCCTGAGCGCCGATCGGCTCCGCGCCGAGTTCCCGGGACACGGGCGATCCGTGTTCGCCGAGCGACTCACCGAGGCCGTGGAGCTCGGGCTCGTCACCCGGTCCGGCCGGGGTCGCGCAACCGCCTACCGGCCCGCGGATGCGCCGGACGATTCGGTTTTGGAGAGGTGGCCGCGATGACCTCCGACGGCACCCCCGCGGGACCGATCGTCCGGGCAATCGTCCGGGGCTCGGGTTCCTCTCGCGCTCAAATCGTCCGGCGACTACCTCAATCGTCCGGCAATCGTCCGGTGCACGCCCCTAGAGACGAATCGTCCGTCCGGGGAGGGGGGTCTCTTAAGACCCCTCCCGGACGATTCGCCGGGGCCGACCCTTTCGGCGGACGTTCGATGAACGCCACGCGCATCCGCTGGGTCGCGTTCACGGCCGCCGGCGAGGCGCATGCGGTTCCGTCTCGTGGTCGCTGGGTTTGGACGGCGTGCCGCCTGCCCGCCGTAGATGAGCGGATGACGTGGCCGGAACGGACCCGGTGCCCGCGATGCCTGGCCGCGCTGGGGTTCCTCGCATGACCACGGGAGGGGACGGAAGGAAGTTCCCGCGGGCGCGTCCCTCCCTGACCCGCGCGCCTTTCCGCTCACACTCGGGGGTGAGATACAACCCATGACCAGCCTTCACGCCGTCCCGCGCTGCATCTGGTGCGGCGCGCCCTTCGACCGGAAGGCCACCGGGCGCCCCAAGCTCTACTGCGGTCCCCTGTGTCGGCAGGACGCGGCGCGCTACGCCGAGCGCCTGCCCGCCTGGCAGGCCGAGCTCGCGGAGGCAGAACGTGCCGCCGCCAGCTGGCGGGCAATCCGCAAGCCGGTGCCAGTCGTCATCCGCAACCGGATTGACAACCTCGAACGCCTCATCGTCCACCACGGCCCACGGGTGCCGTGATGCCGACCTCGCCCGCCGCCGCGTGTCTCGAGCCGCGGTGTCCCGGCCGTGCCGTACCTGGCGGGCGCGGACGCTGCGAGCGACACGTCCGCTCCACGCGCGACCGAGGCTATGGCGTGCCCCACCAGCGCGCCCGTGACGCGCTACGGGCGACGCTCCCCGCCCTGTGCGGCTACGGCTGCGGCCGACTGCTCCTGCCCGCTGGCGACTGGGTAGCGGCGCACAGGATCGACGGCAACCCGTCCGCCGGCTGGCTCGCGTCGTGCCGGACGTGCAACGAACGAGCGAAGGGAGGGGGAAGGTGGCCTCCAAAGTCTGGAGCCGGTCGACCCCTCGCTGACCCCGCCGCTCCTCTTCACGCGAACGCCTCCGTTTTCCGACGCGGTTTTCCGGCTGACCGATGACAAGACCGACGCGCCCGCCCCGCCACCTGAGCCCGGCCGCCCGCCGCCTGTACGCGGCGATCCTCGAAACCTACACGCTGGAGGCGCACCACCTGGCGCTGCTCACGAAAGCCCTCGAGGCCCTGGACCGCGCCGACGCCGCGCGGGTCGAGATCGGGGCCGGCCCGCTGACCGTCTTGTCCCGGCTCGGCGAGCTGAAGGTGCACCCGCTTTTGGCCGTAGAACGCGACAACCGGGCGCAGTTCGGCACCCTCATGAGGCTGCTAGGGCTCGATCTCGAAGGCCCACCCCCACCGTCCGCAAGGAGATAGCCCATGCCCAGCCCGAAACGCCGTGCCAAGACGCTCCGCGGTCCGCTGACCGAGCCGGAGATCGTCGAGCTGCTCGCCGGCCATCCCGCATCGTGCTTCCCGACGGCGGACGCCTTCCTGGCCGCCCGGCGCCGGTTGCTCGTCGAACAGGCGAGCTGGGACGCGCTTGACTGGTGGCAGCGCGGGTTCCACGCCGACGGCTCACCGATCGGCGGCGACAGGCTCGACGGGGAGGAGCTCCGCGAGCTCGCCCGGACGGCCCTGGAAGGAGCCCCCGAATGACCCGCAAAGGAGACGACATGTCCGCCGACCTCACCCCCGACCTCGCCCGCGCCGAGGCTGCCCTCGAGGCCTCCAGCGCCGCCCTCCGGCTCGCGCGTCGCGACCGACAGACGGCGCAGGCCGCGCTCAACCACATCCGCGGCGCGCAGGCCGCCGCCGCCTCGGCCGCCGACGCCGAACGCTGGGCAGACCCGACCCTCGCGGCACGACTCGCCGAGGCGCGGCAGATCCTGGCGGCCGCGGAGGCGCAGCGCGCCGACGTGCTCGCGACTCTGACCGGCGAGTACCGGGCCCAGGAGCGACGGGACGTCGTCACGCTCCGGGAGAGCTACGGCAAGACGGCCGAGATGACGATACCGGGAGCGCTGTCGGCCTCCGCGGCCGACACCCGCGTCCTGGAGGACCCGCGCTACCTCGCCGCGGAGCGGACACGCGGCGATGCCCGGGCGTTCGTCCAGCGGCTCGCGAAGTTCGCGCACCGCTCGGCACTGGCCCGGCAGTACGCGGCGACCAGTGCCGAGCGGACCGCTCGGCGGGCTGTCCGTAGCTCCCCGATCAGGGCGGCGCTGGTCCGGCTCGGAGTCCGCTCGGAGGCGCCGGGCGCCGATCGAGTCGAGACCTTCACCATCGAAAGGACCTGACCCAATGGCTCGTCCCACACACCTTGGCCGGGTACTACCCCGGAGCGGGGCGGCCGAAGGACAGCCCTGTTACGCCACGGTGGAAGCCTGGCAGCTGATCTAGCCTGTACCCGGCCCCCGGCTCCGCACCGGGCGCTCCGCTCTCTTCGGAGGATGGGACGCGCACCGGGCGACCAAGAGCGACGTCCGCACGCGGCGCGGCTCGCCGATCAGGCGAGGCCGAAGGGACGTGCTGGACCTCGATCTTTGCCCCGCGCTCGTATTTCCGCGCGGAACGTCGGCTCTGACCGGAT
>DATCGK010000463.1:0-2508 GCA_036508975.1 Candidatus Limnocylindrales bacterium | reverse complement strand
GAGCTGCGACGGCAGCTGGTCCGCGGCGAGCTGATGGACATCATCGACGAGGAGCGGATCTACCCCACGCTCCCGGTGGCGGTGGAGGCGTTCGAGAGCTGGCGCGACCGGCGCTGAGGGGATGGGGGCCTGCGAGACGGGGCCGGCGAGGCGACGCGGGCGGCCGGCCGGCGAAACGGGGCCGCCCCTACTCCGGCCCCAGGTCATAGCCCATCCAGCGCGGGACGCGGACCAGCCAGCGGAGCGGTGGCGGGACGTAGACGCCGGTGTCGTCGCGCTGCTCCGCCTCCACGATCGCCTCGCGGATCACGCGCGCGCCCAGGTACCGGAACGGCTCCGGCGGGAAGCGCCGCGCGCGGTGGTCCACCAGCGGCAGCCTCGTCACCGGATCGTCCTGGCGGTCCTGCGCCAGCGCGGCGAGGATCCTCCCGCCCAGCCAGCACGGCCCCACGCCGTTGCCGGAGAAGCCGTGCCCCCAGTGGATCCGGCCACTGTCCAGCGTCCCGAACGCCGGCAGATGGTCCGGCGAGATGT
This sequence comes from Candidatus Limnocylindrales bacterium, assembly GCA_036508975.1. Lineage (GTDB taxonomy): Bacteria > Chloroflexota > Limnocylindria > Limnocylindrales > CSP1-4 > CAIXZV01. Next base: position 1,974 of record DATCGK010000463.1, on the reverse strand, counting down.
CGATGGGACCGCCCCACGCATCCACCAGCGCGACGTCGTCAAGGCAGCGGAGCCATCGGGCGCCCACCCGGCTTCGCCCGTAATGGAACCGAAAGGCACGGAGGCGAGACTAGGGTCATCGACACCGATCGACATGGCGGCCGGGCACCCCCGGCACCACGGACCCGAGGTACGACGATGGCAACCGCAGCCGCGATCACCACTTCCGACATCGCCCGACTGATCCCGGAACGGGGAACCATCGTTGCCGTGACGGACGACGGATCGAACCCGCGCTACGCGGCTGTCCGCGAGGCCGCGGCCGAGATCGCGGCCATCGTGGGCGGACTGGTCCTGCTCCACCACACGCCCCCGGGAGCAGCATCGCCGGAGACCCGATCCCCGCGGCTGTTCATCCCGGACGTGGACGCCGGCGGCGCGGGACGGCCCCATAACGGCTCGCGCAAGCGGGACCTGCTGATGGACGAGGTTGCCGCGATCCGCGCGCGCGGCGTGGACGTCAAGGTCTGGCTGTCGGGGAAGCCGGGTCCGGCGGGCATCGCCGAGGCGATCGCTTCCACCTCCGCCGTAGCCATCCTCATGCCCGCGGAGGCGGATCGACCCGGCGTCATCAACCTGACCCTCGCCTACCGCGCAACGCGGATCCCCGCCCTGGTCGTAGCCGTCGGCATGGATGGTGTGCTCGCTGCGGTCCAGCCGCTGCGTGGCGCCGAGCCCCAGGGCGCGGACCGGGCGCCGAACTCCCGCCGGCGATCGACGTTCTCCCCGGGTGCCGCCGCGTTCGCGAGGGCGACGTCGCCGGGCTGAACATGCCCCGGTCGCCGATGTGACATCGGTCGGACAGCGCCACGAGGTGGTGCTTGCCTGGCCGGAGACTCCTGCGACGACGCTGAACCCCTGCGGAACAGGTCGAGTCTGTCCAACCGATCGCTTGTAGGATCAGACGGTCGGGTCAGTCTGACGGGCGCACCACCTGGTCGCCAACGGTCGAGTCGCGTGCCTCGATCACACACCCGATCGCGACGTGACCCCGAACACCGAGGTTCCGGCCAACTGGCTGCGCGGCGCGAGGGGCACGGTCAAGGCGGGAGCGACGAATGCCACCGATCTGGCGGGCGGCCAGCACCTACATCGTCTACTTCGTCGCGGTTGGGGCAGCCTTCCCCTACCTGCCCGTCCACTACCGGGCGCTCGGCCTGGACCTGGGCACCATCGGGCTTCTGGCGGCGCTCTCCGCGGCCACGCAGCTGGTGGCCGCCCCGGCCTGGGGCAGCCTTGCGGACCTGTTCGGACGCTCGCGCCTGACGCTGCCCGCCGCTGCGGTCGTCGCCGCGAGCGGCGCACTCGCCCTCGCCCTCGCCCGGGAGCCGATCTCGGTGACAGCGGCGGTGGTCGTTCTCTCGGTCGGGCTGGCGGGCATCAGCCCCGTCCTCGATGCCCGCACGATCGAGCTGCTCGGAGCGGACCGGGGGCGATACGGTCGCGTGCGCGCCTGGGGGTCCGTCTCGTTCGTCGTGTCAGCCGCGCTCTGCGGGCCACTCCTCGACGCACAGGGAACCGGGGCGCTCTTCCTCGTCTACGTCCCCTGCCTCGCGCTGACCGCGCTCATCGCGCTCAGCGTGCCGCGGCGCGCCACGACCCGGCACGCGAGCCTGCGCCGTGGCGCCTCCCAGCTCATCCGGGAGCCGCGAATGGGGCGCTTCCTCGTTGGTTCGCTGCTGGTCTGGGCTTCCCTGAGCGCCGTCAACGGCTTCTATTCGATCCAGATCGTCGCGCTCGGCGGCGGAGCGTCACTCGTCGGCGTGGCATGGGTGGTGGGGGCGCTTGTCGAGATCCCGATCATGTGGACGTTCCCGCGCCTGGCCATGCGGTTCAGCGCGGAGCGGCTCCTGGTGACGGGCAGCGTGATCTTCGCCGCCCGAAACCTCCTGGCTGCCTTGGCCCCGAACGCGGGCGTGCTGGTGGCCATCGCGC
>DATCGK010000462.1:0-2082 GCA_036508975.1 Candidatus Limnocylindrales bacterium | reverse complement strand
TCCTCCTGGTCGTGGGTCACGTAGATGAACGTGATCCCGACCTCCTGCTGGATGCGCTTGAGCTCGACCTGCATCTGCTTGCGCAGCTTGAGGTCCAGGGCGCCGAGCGGCTCGTCGAGCAGGAGGACGGCGGGCCGGTTGATGAGCGCCCGGGCGAGCGCGACGCGCTGCGCCTGGCCGCCCGAGATCTGGCCGGGCTTGCGGTTCTCGTAGCCCGTGAGCTGGACCAGCTCGAGCGCTTCACCGACCCGCTTCCTGGTCTCCTCGGGCTTGACGCCCCGGCGCTTGAGGCCGAATGCGATGTTCTCCCCGATGGACAGGTGCGGGAACAGCGCGTAGTTCTGGAAGACCGTGTTGACGTTCCGCTTGTAGGGTGGCAGCCACGTCACGTCATGGCCGCTGAGCTCGATCAGGCCGGCGGTGGGCTCCTCGAACCCGCCGATCATCCGCAGGGTCGTCGTCTTGCCACAGCCCGACGGACCGAGCAGCGAGAAGAACTCCCCGTCGCGAACCTCGAGGTTGATCGCGTCGACGGCGACGAAATCGCCGAACCGCTTGGTCACGTCGACGAGACGGACCTCGATCTGTGCCACGCCCGGAGTACTCCTGATCTGCCTGCCGAGGATGGAGGCGTCGAATCGGATGCGTGAATCGCCAAGCGAACCGCAGCCGTCCGCAAAGGCTGCCGAAGTACAGTAGGGGAACGCGGCCAAACAATAGGGTCCCGTGCGAAACCGTGTCAAATGGCCCTCCGCAGCCGGGTCAGGTGGCGCACTGGACGGGACGAAGGTCACGGCGGGGCGCCCGTCGGCGAGCCGCGGGCATGCTTGCGCGAGCGGCGGTAGCATCGGTGCCCGGCGTCCCGGCGCCTCTTCCAGCCGGCACCCACCGTCCCGCACGCGAGGAAGCCGCCCATGTCCCCCATCTCCGAGGCCTCCGTCCTCGTCGCTCTCCGTACCGTCCAGGAGCCCGAGCTCGGCGGTGACCTCGTCACCCGGAACATGGTCCGGGACATCACGATCGAAGGCGCGGACGTCGCGTTCACGATCGAGCTGACAACCCCGGCCTGTCCCCTGAAGGACCAGATCGAGGCCGAGGTCCGCGTTGCGCTCGCGCCGTTGGGCGTGACGGGCGTCGCGATCACCTGGGGCGCCATGGTCCGCCGCGCCGCCCCGCGCACGGCGGAGCAGCTGCTGCCCGGCGTGAAGAACGTCATTGCTGTCGCCTCCGGCAAGGGCGGGGTCGGCAAGAGCACCATCAGCGTCAACCTCGCCGTGGCCCTGGCCAGGGCCGGTGCCACCGTCGGCCTCCTGGACGCGGACATCACGGGCCCGAACATCCCGATGATGCTGGGGGTCGAGGGCCAGCCCGTGTCCAGCCCCAACAACAAGATCCTCCCGCTCGAGCGCCACGGCGTGAAGGTGATCTCGATCCAGTTCTTCGTCCCGGAGGGCCAGCCCATCGTGTGGCGCGGACCGCTCATCGGCGGCGCGATCTCGCAGTTCCTGCGCGACGTGGAGTGGGGCGAGCTGGACTACCTCGTGGTGGACCTGCCGCCCGGCACCTCCGATGCACAGCTGACCCTCGCCCAGGCCGTCCCGATCAGTGGCACGGTGCTGGTCACCACGCCCCAGGACGTGGCGCTGTCGGATGTCGGCAGGACGCTCTCGATGCTGCGCCGGCTCAACGTGCCGGTGATCGGCATCGTGGAGAACATGAGCGCGTTCGTGTGCCCGCACTGCGGCGACGCGACCGAGATCTTCGGGCACGGCGGGGGCGAACGGTTCGCCCAGCAGCACGGCCTGGACTTCCTGGGCAAGATCCCGCTGGATGTCACGGTCCGCCAGGGCGGTGACGCGGGTGTTCCCGCGGTCGCGCAGCGGGAACCGGGTCCGGCGGCACTGGCCCTGGAGACCATGGCCGGCCTTGTCGCCGCGCGGATGAGCATGCGGGCGGAGACGGCCCAGACCCCGGTCCTGTCGATCACGTAGGCGCAGGGCCCGGCAGCGCGCCGGCGCCGGTCAGCCGCGCCTCGTGCCACGCAGGACGGTGAGCAGGACGGCCGCCCCGTTGAGGGCCGCC
>DATCGK010000461.1:0-6988 GCA_036508975.1 Candidatus Limnocylindrales bacterium | reverse complement strand
GCGCGACGACGACCGCCGACAGCCACGCATCCCACGTTTGGACATCGAGCCCCCGCGCACGTAGGGTCCCGTCCCCTTCGGGATGCCAATCGAACGGCGGCACCCGGAGACCGTCCTGCACGAGGGCGTGCACGCTGAAGGAGATCGCCGGAGATGCATCCTCCGACCAGGACCACCCATCGCTCGGACCCGCGCGAAACATCGCCATCACCGCCGTTGCCCAACTCACGCCCAGACGACGAGTGAACCGAGTCCTATTCCCAATCGGCGAGAAGCCTTCACGTGGCATCCCCCTTTCGCGGTTGATTGCAGGACGTGAATGCCCGTGGGTCAAGTGCCATCGGGTGGCCTCGTCGTCGCGCCGAGCGCGCCGCCCCAGGCGATCAGGCTCCGAACCACCACGCCATCAGCGTCCCGTGCCACCGCGGCGTCGAGAACGGACCGTCCGGGCCGCCGAGGATGACCCGCGTTCCGTCCGGGGCGATCGCCACGGCCAGCGTGGTGACGTCGAGCGGCGTCCGGAGGACCGGTACATCGAGCTGCACCTCGGTCTGCACGCTCATCGGCGACGACGCGACCGCCAGCGGCCGGGTGCCGATCAACAGGTGCCCGTCGACGATGGAGGCGGTGCGAAGCTCCAGCTGGAGGACCGGGAACTGGCGCTCGAACGCCGCGGCCTGCGCTTCGTCGCCGATCGTGAGCGTCGCCGCTTCGGCAAGTACGGCGCGGCCGTCGCCGGCACTTGCGAGGGAGCTGCCTCCCCAGCCGATCGAGTAGTCCGTCGCGGCGAAGATCGGGTAGGAGCCGGGGTCCACGCCGAAAGCGGAGAGATCCGCTTCCCAGCTGCCATCCTGGCTCGGCGTCGTGGTTGCGAGCGCCCCCACGACCGCGATGACGACGGCCAGCGCGCCGAACGCGAGGGTTACCGCCGGGCGTGCGGGCAGGCGCAGCGACGGATCGTCCGGCGCCCGAACTGCGGCGACCAGGAAGGCCACCGGGCCCAGCGGCAATCCCAGCGCGAGGACCGGGTCCATGTCGGTGCCCACGAACGACCACAGGGCGACCGTTCCGACGATCATCCCCGTGACCCCGAGCGCGACCTTCACTCCCCGCACGGATCGGCGCGCCGAGGTGGCGACGCGTGCTGGCAGGATGCGGCCGAGCCACGCGAACCACGCCAGCGTGATCCCGACGGTCATCAGGCTGCCGAGCGGTCCGCCGAGGTACGAGGAGGTGGACGAACCGATCGCGTGCAGGATCGTCGAGGCGATCAGGAAGCCCGCGACGCCAACCAGCGCCGAGACCAGCCACAGGACGAGCCAGGCCCAGATCCCGAACACGACCGTCCCGCGCACGGCACCGCCGACGGCCGCCAGGAGGAACCGACCCCGCCGTCGAGCCCGGCCAAGGTCGCGGCCGAGGGCTCCCGGGTCCCCGAGGCCTCGCACCGCCCGTCGGTCCGCGTCGACGGGGTCGATGCCGGCATCGCGCCAGGCGGCCGAGGCGTCGTCGAGGTGTCCCCTCAGCTCCTCGAGGACGTCGGCCGCCATGTCCCCGGGGAGGTCGAGCGAGGCAGCGACGTGTGCGAGCCAGGCGTCGCGATCCGTGGGCTCAGGCACCTGACGGCTCCGGGCGCGGCGCCGCGACGCGCGACACGGCGCCGGTGAAGGCGTCCCACTCCGCCTCGTGGCCGGCCAGGGCGCCGAGGCCCGCCTCCGTGATGCGGTACCAGCGGCGGCGCGGCCCCTTGTCCCCTGCCCGCCACGTCGCGGTGAGCGCACCGTCGGCCTCGAGGCGGTGGAGCGTCGGGTAGAGCGAGCCCTCGGACGGGGCGAAGGCGCCGTCGCTGCGCTCGCGGATGTGCTGGGCGACCTGGTAGCCGTACTGCTCGCCCTCGCGCAGGACGGCGAGCACGAGATACGCCATCGCGCCCTTCAGGAGCTCCGTCCGCAGCGGGTCGCTGCCCATGAACCGCACCCCGAGTCCTCGCTATGTCGAAGTCCGATGTAGGTATCGTGCGCCCGAGCCCGTTGGCTGTCAAGGAGCTACGCGCTCCCGTGAGGCATAAGCGGTACGAACCCCAGACTCGCCACGTCCACCAGGGGTGCGTCCTCGGTCACTCGGCCGTGGACGATGTGTATCGTGCTCCAGCAAGGCTGATCCCCCGACGATGGATCAGGCGAGCTCCAGGCTCGGCACCGCGAGCCATCCAGCAGCTCGGCCGGAGTAGACAAGCGCGATGGTCGTGAGGCCGGACCCTGCGCCCGCAGGTCGGCGAGGTGGCGCTTGACGGTGCTCGGCCGGATGCCCACGAGCTCTAGTCGTTTGATGCTTATCCCGTTGTCTCAGCAGCCCACAAGATGTGGGGTGAGACAACGGCCGTCTGCCAAGCGTCGTCCACTTGACTCTTGACCGTTCCCAACTCGACGGAGACGCTGCGGGTGCCAATCGCGGCGAATGGAGTGGCGGCATGAAAAGGCTTCGGCTTGCGCCCTGCGTCGCGATCTGCGCGACGCTCCTCGTCTCAGGCTGCGCCAACGGGACCGCGACCGTCACCGGGACGCTCGAGGGCTCTGACGGCCACTGTCTCTATGTCCATGTGCCGCATGCGAACGGCACTGCTCTCTACTGGCTTCGGCATCTGCCATCCGGCTACGTGGCGGACGCCGACGGCCTTGGCAGACCCGACGGGAGCCTCATCAAGATGGGGGACTCGCTCACCGTCTCCGGGGCCCTGTCGTGGGAGCCATTCGACCGGCAATGCGCTGGCGCGCACACGCTCGACGTGACGGGGATCAACTAGGGTCTCCCCCTCACCCAGACTCGCGGGCCTTCCGGCGGTTACGGCCTGATCGGGAACTGCGGCCGGTCGCTCGCTGGCAAGAGGGGCTCCAGACTCGGGACGACGAGCCACCCCTCAGCCCGTCCGCAGTAGATCAGCTGCTCGGTGGTCAGGCCCGATCGCGCACGCAAGTCCGCGAGATGACGCTTCGCGGTGCTCGGACGAACGCCGACGCGCGCGGCCGCATCCGCAACCGAGCCTCGGGCGGCGACGAAGGCAGCGAGGACGTCGACCTGGCGGGCCGTCGGCGTCCGCGGGAGCGAGCCCCGCAGGTACCCGTCTTTCATCGCCGGTGTGGATCAGACCAGCGCGCCGTCATGCCCCGTAGCGTCGGGCAGCGTCGGGCGGATGACTACTTGGCCGTTTGGGCCATGCCGTCGGGGTCGGGCAGCCGCGCGGGCGAGGATCCACGCGAGCGCGCGGTCGTCGTCGCGCCAACCTTCGACCGGGCGTTCGCCAGGTGGTGCTTCACGGTCGAGTGCGACAGGCCGAGGCGGTGAGCGGCCGCTTTCTCCGACCCGGCCACCAGGACGGCTGCGACCACGCTGACCTCACGGTCGGTGGCGCGTTCGGCGGGGTGGCGGGAGCGGCGGCGCGTCATGCGCTGCGTGCCGGCTCATGCGACGTCGGCGGTTCGGCCACGCGCATCGAGACTGGAAAATCGTGGGTGGCGGGCTATCCCACGATGTCCCCGATAGCCCGGTTCGCGCGTATCCATCCCGGAGACGCCCTTCGGCGTCATGCTGGGAGGGAGCATGGAAGACCTCACGATCCTCGGGGCAGCACGCACTGGCGCGGTGCCGGACGAGGACGAGCTGCTCGCCGTTCGAGCCAGGACGGACAACGCCTCGTTCGGGCTCCTCTACGAGCGCCACGCCCTCGCCATCTTCCGCTACCTTCGTGCCCGCGGCGCGGGCGAGGACCAGGCCGAGGAGCTGACCGCGGTCGCCTTCGAGCGCGCGCTGATGCGAATCGACCGCTTCCAGCCGGGTCGCAGCGGGTTCCGGGCCTGGCTGCTGTCGATCGCCCGGAACGCCTGGGTCGACGGGCACCGCCGCTCGGCGCGCGACACCGGGCTCGCCGCGGCGGAGGCCCTGCCGGCCCTCGGCCCGTCGCCGGAGGCGATGGCCATCGCGGCCGAGGAGCGGGTGCTCGTCATGCGCCTGCTCGCCCGGCTCCCGGAGCCCGCGCAGGACGCGCTCGCGCTCCGCTACGCGGCCGGCCTGACCAGCCGCGAGATCGCCCACGTCATCGGCAAGAGCGACGACGCGACCAAGAAGCTGCTGAGCCGGTCGCTCGCCTCGCTCAGGGAGGCTGCACGCCATGACCGCTGAACTCGAGCCCCGCGACCTCGACGACCTCCTCTCGCGCGCGCTGGCCGTGGACCTCACGGCGGACGCGAGGTCGCGCATCCGTGCCCGCCTCGACGCCGCCCCGGCCGCCCGGGCAGGCGGCCGACGGCGGCCCCGGACCCGGACAATCGTCGCCCTCGGGCTCGCTGCCGCTCTCCTCGTCGCCGGGACCGCGACGGGCGTCCACTACCTCGGCGAGTGGGGTCCTGTCGACCATCCCGCGACCGTGGCCGAGATCGAGGCCGAGATCACCGCGGCCATGGCGGACAACGGACTTCCCCCCGGCTACTCGTACCCCGTCGCCCAGATTCGCGCTGCCGCGGAGATGGAGGGCGGACGCGCGCAGCACGTCGGCACGCTGAACGTCCAGCAGCACTACATGTGCGCGTGGACCGACTACTGGCTGGCGGCCACCAGCGCGGCCGACGAGAGCCACGTCGTCGCCGCGCTGTCGAGGATCGAGGCGTTCCCAAAGCTCATGTTGATCGGCGACCCTCGCTTCGCCATGGACTCCATCCGCGACGAGATCGCGCAGGTGGTGGCGGGCGCGAAGGCCGGCGACGCCGCCCCGGTGCAGGAGCTCTGGGGCGCGGCGTGCTCGGACGCGATGGTAATCCGGCCGTAGCGCGAACTGCGTGAGCCGAAAGTGATGCGACCGGGCCAGACGCGATCCCTTGCGTCTGGCCCCCGGTCATTCACGGCGACCGCCGAGGGGAGACGATGTGCCGCGCCGTTCGCTCCCTGTGGCAGTGTGGGGCCACAGCCCCGTCTGGGCAGTGCCCTCGGGCCCCGGCAGGCGCGGGGCCAGGATCCACACGAGCTGCGCCGTCGTCTCTGCGCCAACCTTCGACCGGGCGTTCGTCAGGTGGTGCTTCACGGTCGAGTGCGACAGGCCGAGGCGGTGAGCGGCCGCCTTCTCCGACCCGGCGACGAGGAGCGCGGCGACCACGACGACCTCTCGGTCCGTCGCGCATCCAGCGGGGCGGTCCCTCATGCCAGCCGCCTCGCCGCGGCCAGCCACTCATCCCGGCCCTCGATGGGCATGTTGTAGTAGGTTGGAATCGCGCGTCCAACACCTGTCGGGCGCGCCATCGCAGCTTGTTCTGGTAGCACGAACGCGAGCCGAATGCATCGCCCCGTGGTGTCAGCCGGGCCGGTGACGGCTCCGCCACCGCGCCACGATCCGGCGATCGTGTGGGTCCTGTCGGGGTCCGTAGCCGCCGATCAGCGCCCTCGTGACGAGGGCCCGACGGCGCCACCGGGCCGCCACCTGCGCGAACTGGACCGCGGCTGAATGTGGGCAGCTCGCCTTGCGTTTGTGGCCCGCGTGAGCCATGGTCCGGGCATGACCACGACGAAGGCGATCGAGATGACGAGCGAAAAGGCGATCTTCGAGACCCTGACCCAGGCGACGCTACGGGTCGACGAAGCCGAGCGCAGCCTGCGGGTCGCGAAGATCCGGCTCAACACGCTGGTCCCCGGCGCGCCACTCCGATATGGCGTCGAGGCGACCCGACGACTTCATGCTGCGGACGCCGAGCTCGACGCGGCCCGGGTCGTCTACGAGGCCGCGCAGGATCTCCCGGCGCCCGAGTACTGAACCGGCCTGACCTTCACCGGGGCCGCCGTCCAGGTCAGGCTGGCAGCTCCGATGCTTGGCCATCAGATGCAGGGCGGACGGCTCCCCCGCGACCTCGGCTGGGAAGAGGAGCAGGAACCGTGAGCTCGACCGAGTCGGATATGACCCTCGCCGCCCTGTGTGAGACGGATCGATCAGGGGATTCCGTCCAGGAGGGGCTGCGATGACGGCCGCGCAACTCCGGGTGCGCGAACGACCGGCTGCTCGCCCTCGCGCTGGACCCGATCGATTGGTCGCTCGATTGAGGAGCGGCACGCAAGGAGTCGCCACCGATGTGCACGCGGATCCGTGCTCGGGTGGCTCTCATAACTCGGTGTCGCCCCTGCGCGGTGCGGTTGCCTGCGCCCGCACGCTGGCGACGAGTTCGGAGGTCAGGAACCTCCTTGCGCCGATGACCTGGGGTGCTGGCGAGGTCGTGGGCGCGTCGGCTGGCGCGTCTGGTGGCGAAGGGCTTGACGACGAGGCGAGCCCGTTCTAGAGTTCCTTCACTGACTAAATCTAGTGAGTGTAGGAAGTGCCTTGGCCCGCCTGAGAAGCGGATCGAAGACCCTGATCCGTGGCCTGAATCGCAGCACGATCCTTGCGCTTATCGGGAGGAACGGTCCGATCTCGCGCGTCGAGATCGCCCGGCAACTCTCGCTGAGCGGGGGAACGGTCACGACCCTGACCCGCGAGCTCGTCGACGACGGGCTGATCAGTGAGCTCGACAAGGAACCATCGAATGGTGGCCGTCCGGCCATTCGACTCGCTCTTGTTGGCGGGGCCGCCCACGCAATTGGCGTGAAAATCGCGCCGGACCACATCACGGCGGTGAAGGTGAATCTCGACGGCGAGCCGACCGAGGTCGCCCAGCAGTCCTACGACGCGTCCGCTGCGGACGCGATTGATCGTCTCGGAGATCTGCTCGAAGCTCTCACGGGATCCTGGGCCGAAGGGTCCGCGCGCCTCCTCGGCGTCGGGATGGGAGTGCCAGGAATTGCCGATGAGCGGGCAGGGACCGTCGAATCACCCCTTGTCGGCTGGCACGGGCTGCCACTCGCCGCGGATCTCGAGAAGCGTCTGGGCCTACCGATCCTCATTGACAACGACGTCAATACTCTCGCGGTCGCGGAGCGTCTCTACGGCCGAGGGCGGTCGGTCGAACACTTCGTCACG
>DATCGK010000460.1:0-2786 GCA_036508975.1 Candidatus Limnocylindrales bacterium | reverse complement strand
TGGCTCGACCGGCAGCCAGGGCGCGCGGCGATGCGACCGGCGCTCCTTGCGCTGGCCGGCTTCTCGGTCGTCATGGGCGTCGTCCTCCTCCTGTCCATCGCGGGTACCGCGTGGGCCGCCGACGCGCACCGCAACCTGCTGGCGGCGCGGGCACTTCTCGACGGGACTTTCGGGACGGTCGAGGGATACCTCTACTCGCCACTCGCGGCCGCCCTGACGATCCCGGCGCTCGCCGTCCCGGAAGGCGTGGCGGTTGTCGGCTGGCTCCTCCTCAAGGTCGTGCTCCTGCTCCTCGCGACCGTGGCGGTCACGCGCGACCTGCGACCCGTTGACCAGGTCCTGGTCGCCGCTGCCGCGGTTGCCTTCCTGCCGATCCTCTACGACCTCGAGCTGGGCAACGTCACCGTCCTGATCGCCGCGGCGATCGCGACGGTCGCCTGGATCCCGGATCGCGCGTCGGCGGGCATTCCGCTGGGGATCATCCTGGCCACGGCCCCGAAGCCGCAGCTGATCCCCGTGCTGATCTGGATGGCGCTGTTCCGGCGTCGCGCCCTGGCCGGTGCGCTCGGCGCCGCGGGAGTCGGGACGCTCGCCGGGTTCGTAGTGGTTGGGCCCGGACCGTATGAAGCCTGGATTGCCGCGCTGCGGGCTCCTCCAGACCTCACCCGGGGCAACCTCTCGCTGAGTGGGATGCCGACCCTCGTCGCGATACCGGCCACCCTGGCCGTGGTTGCCGGCACGATCCTGGCCCTGCGGCGGGGACCCGCACCCGGGCTGGTCGCGGCGCTCGCGTGCGGCTTGCTCGTCTCGCCGTACACGATCCTGTACGGGGCAGGCGTCCTCCTCGTGGCGACGCCGTGCCTTGCCCGAGCGGCTCCTCGCGGCACCCTGGCGCTCGCGCTCCTGGCGCCCGTCGGTCTCGTCGTGGCCTTCCCGCTCTGGGTCGCGAGCGTCGGGCTCCTGGCGTTCGCTGTCCCGAGCGAGCCGTGGCCCGGCGGCGCCCCTCTCGGCGTCTCGGTCGTGCCTCCGCCCGCCAGGGTCGCGTCGTGACCGCCGCTGCCGGCCAACCTGGTGGCGTCGGCCCCGTAGACTGCCGCCCGTGACCGCCCAATCGCTCACGATCGTCCTGCCCGCCTACAACGAGGAGGGCCGGCTCGGGCCGGCCCTGGACGAGCTGTTCGGCTACCTCAAGCGGCACGGGGCGCAGGGACGGGACGGCGCCCCTGGCGCAGCCGCGCTGCCGGCGGACATCCGGGTCCTCGTCGTCGACGACGGCAGCACGGACGGCACGGCGGCCCTCGCTCGGGCTCGGCCGGAGGCGGTCACGCCCGAGGTCGCGAGTTCCCCGAGGCTCACCCTCCTCTCCATTCCCCATGGGGGGAAAGGTGCGGCGGTCCGGGCCGGCATGCTGGCCGCTGACGCAGACCTGGTCGTCTTTGCCGATGCGGACATGGCAACCCCGCCAGACCAGGTCCCGCTCCTGGTCGCGGCGCTCGCCGATCACGACATCGCGCTGGGCAGTCGAATCCAGCCCGACGGGTCGGACATGCGCGCGAGCCAGCCGGCGTACCGGCGCCTCCTTGGCAGGGTGTTCCACGCATTCGCGTCGATCTGGGCTGTTGGACCGGTCCAGGACACCCAGTGCGGGTTCAAGGGTTTCACGCGCGAGGCAGCCCACGACCTGTTCGGTCTCCAGCGCGTCTCCAGCATCGCCTTCGATGTCGAACTGATCTACCTCGCCCGGCGCCGTGGCTACCGCGTGGCGGTCGTTCCGATCCGGTGGGCGGACAGGCGTGGATCGCGGATGCGTCCCGGGCCGGCACTCGCAATGCGCGTCGCATGGGACCTCCTCCGGACGCCCCTGATCCACCGGCGTGTGTCGCGCAGGCGGGCGTGAGCGGGCATCGGGCGCATGTCGACGTGCGCCTTGCGGCCCGAGCAGCCCTGCCGGTGCTCGCGATCCTCGTACCGATCGTCGCGGTTGGCGCGATCCTCGCCGCCGCCGGCAACACGCTGGGCTACGACTACCTGATTTACGACGGCGCCGCTCGGCGCCTGATGGCCGGCGGCCCGCTCTACGACCTGTCGTTCGCGGCGCCCGGACCAAACGGCCTGTTCGACTACCCCCCGACGTTCATCCTCGCGATCATCCCGTTCGCCGCCACGCTCACCCCGCTGGCGGCGTCGCTGGCCTGGATCGCGATGCTCAATGTCGCCTTCCTCGTCGGGGTCGTGATCCTTCCAGTCCGCCGGGAGACGCGGTGGGCCGTCATCCTGCTCGCCGGGCTGTCCTGGCCGTACCTCTACGCGGTAAAGCTGGGCCAGCTGGGGCCGCTCCTCTTCCTCCTCTATGCGATCGCGTGGCGATGGGCCGACCGACCGTTGGGCGTCGGCGTATCGGTTGCGCTCGGCACCGCGGCGAAGCTCCAGCCGCTGCTCCTGTTCGGCTGGGCCCTGGTGACGCGCCGCTTCCGCGCCGTGGCCGTCGGGCTCGGCGTCCTCCTCGCCGGTGTGGTCGTCGCGGCCGCCGTCGGAGCGGTGGCGGTGTTCGCCTGGCTCCGTTACCCGTCGACGGTCGCGATCGTGGTGACGGCAGTGGCGTCCGTCATGGTCTCGCCGATCGTCTGGGCGCACTACGCGGTGATCCTCCTGCTGCCGGTCGCGCTTCTCCTTGATCGCCGCCAGTGGTGGGTAGCCGCGCTGCCGATCGCCACCTGGCTGCCCGTTGACGCCGTGTACCCGGTGGTGTTCGCGATCGGCCTCCTTGCGCCGCTCGCGGTGGGTGA
>DATCGK010000459.1:0-5565 GCA_036508975.1 Candidatus Limnocylindrales bacterium | reverse complement strand
CCGACCTCAAGGACGAGACGATCACCGCGCGCCTCGGTCTCGTCTGCCCCAACGACGGCAAGCCGCTCTCGCCGCCCCGCCGGTTCAACCTGATGTTCACCTCGCACATGGGCCCGGTGGAGGACGACGCCGCGATCGTCTACTTCCGGCCGGAGACGGCGCAGGGCTCGTACGTCAACTTCAAGAACGTCCAGCAGAGCTCGCGCAAGAAGATCCCGTTCGGCATCGCCCAGATCGGCAAGTCGTTCCGCAACGAGATCTCGCCCGGCAACTTCGTGTTCCGGATGCGCGAGTTCGAGCAGATGGAGATGCAGTACTTCGTCCGCCCGGACACCGGGGCCGCGGAGGCGTTCGAGTATTGGCTGCCCAGGCGGATGGCCTGGTACGAGGCCTACGGCGTGACCTCCGCCCGGCTCCGCTTCCGCGAGCACGCCCCGGACGAGCTGGCCCACTACGCCAGGAAGGCGATCGACGTCGAGTACTGCTTCCCATTCGGCTGGAAGGAGCTCGAGGGCATCCACAACCGCGGTGACTTCGACCTGGGCTCGCACGCAAAGGCCTCCGGGGAGAACCTCGAATACTTCGACCAGGCCGCGGACGAGCACTTCATCCCGTGGGTCGTGGAGACGGCGGCCGGCGCGGACCGGGCGGCGTTCACGTTCCTGATCGATGCCTACCGGGAGGAGGAGGTCCGCGGCGAGACCCGCGTGGTCCTCGGGCTCCACCCGGACCTGGCGCCGTACAAGGTCGCCGTCCTGCCGCTGCTCAAGAAGCGCCCGGAGATCGTGGAGATGTGCCACCGGCTCCTGGGCGACCTCAAGCGCGACATGATGGCCGTCTACGACGATACCGCCGCCATCGGCAAGCTCTACCGGCGCCAGGACGAGATCGGCACGCCGTGGTGCGTGACGGTGGACGTGGACTCGCTCGACGACGGTGCCGTCACGATCCGCGATCGCGACTCGATGACCCAGGAGCGGGTGCCGCTCGAGGACGTGAAGCGCCTGATCATGGACCGGATGGCCGCCGTCCGGCCGTAGATCCTCAGGCCGGGTCGTGACCTCGTCGTCCGTCGACTCCGGCCTCGCCACCCGGCCCGCCACGAAGCCGAGCGTGCGGCGCTACAGGGCATCGCGGCGGACCTGGGGGCGGTCATCACGCAGTCAGCCGCGACCACGCCGGCCGACCCCCTGGCCCGCATGGCCGACGCCGGAGGAGACGCCGCAGGCGACGCGGAGCGGCCCGCCGAGCCGGCTGGGGCTCCGGCCCCCGGGTTCTCCGAGGGTACCCAGGCGCTGCTCGATCGCCTCGAGCGGCTGGGCGACATGCGGGACCGGGGCCTCCTCACCGCGGACGAGTTCGAGGCCGCCAAGGCGACGATCGTCGCCGAGCTGGAGGCACGCGCATGAGAGTCCCGCGCCCGGTGATGCACGTCGCGATGCTCGCCGCGGCGGTGCTGGGCGTGATCGCCGGTCTCCGCCTCTACACGTTGTTCACCGGGTCCTGAGCGGTCCCCGGCCGACGCCTGGGTCAGACCCTCGGGTTCTCCTGCGGCTCCGCCCCGCCCCAGTACCGCCACGCCCAGCCGTCCCCATCCCGCGCGAACACGCCCGTCGTCCAGTACGGCACGTCTTCCTCGACGCCTCCCTGCGGGTGTGCACGGAGCCGAGGATCTGCGCCCAGGCGACGTCCCCCTCCTGTCACACCGTGACCTTCTCCACGCTCCAGGTGAGCCCCCACGACGACACGGCATCGGCCATGCCGCGCACCGCTTCGGCGTCGTAGGCGAGCTCTCCCATGCCGGAGCCGGCCACGGCGATGTCCGGGTGGGCCAGCAGCGCCGCGGCACCCGAATCCGGCCTGGACAGCCTTCGATACGTCTCGTTGACCAGGGCGATCACGGCGTCACGCGTGTCGGGATCGGCGATCATGGCAACCTCTCGTGGCTGGGTTCTGCAGGCGTCCGGCAATCGCCGGCGCGTCATGGCCGACCCGGCATGGCGCCACATGATCGTAGCCGTTGCCCGGGACCGCACCGGGCCGTGGTCGCGCCCCGGCGGATTCCGCCCAGGAGGCCCCCGTCCCTGGTGCCGGCGCGCACCGCACGAGGGTCATGTGCCCGGCCGCACCGTGAGGAACGGACGGGTCATGGCGCATCACGCCCCCACCCGGCAGCATCCTGGCCAGGACGCGGTCGCTGCGTGCGGGGGGCGCTGGCGGTCGCGCCCTTCCATGTGGGGATCGGCCCGCTGGGTTGCGTTGTCCGGCGCGACGGTCCATCCGGCCCGTGACCCGGAGCGGGCGCCTCCCGAATGATGCACGGGCGATGACCGATCCCGTCACCCTCACCATCTCCGCCGACCGCGTGCGCTGGAGCGATCTCGGGGCTCTGTTCCAGAGCGGCGTCGTCGTCTCGATCACCGGTCCGCGCTCGGTGGCCGACTTCCTCGTGGTCGACCTGGCGATCGAGCCCGACTATGTCCGCCGCACGATCGCGACCGTGTTCGTGGACTCGATGGTCGTGGATGACCTCGATCGAACGATGCTCCGTCCCGGGTCCACGCTCACCCTCTCGGCTGCGATGCCGGGGCTCGTCGGGGCCACCCTTCGCCGGTCCAGCTACTACTCCGCGATGCGCGCCGAAGTCAGCTGGCACGATGGCCGCGGGGGCGGCCGGAACGACCGCGGGGGTGGCCGCGACGACGAGTCGGCCGCCACCATCCGCGTGAAGCTGTTCAACCTCATCATCCCGGGCGTCGGCCCCTCGATCCTGCGCCGGGGGATCGTGCTGGCCCATGACGAGGCGGTCAGGATCCTGGGCCCGGATCCGGACCTGGAGCGCATCGCCGGGGATCGTGAGATCCTGCTTCGCGTCGCCGCCTGATGGCGACCGGTTCGGAGGTCCCTCGCAAGGTGTCGGTGCAGCTGACGATCAAGCTGTTCGCCGGCTTCCAGCGCGGCCGGTTTGCCATCGAGACGCGCGCCTTCCCGGGATCGCCCACGGTCGGCGAGATCGTCGACGCGCTCGCGATCCCGCGCCCCGAGGTCGGGGTGATGATGGTCAACGGCCGCAACGTCGAGTTTGACGACCGACCCGCGGAGGGCAGCGTCCTGGCGATCTTTCCGGTGATCGGCGGTGGCTGAGCGGCGCAGCACCCCCGTGACCGGGGACCGCTATTCGCGCCAGGCCCGGTTCTGGGGCATCGGCGCCGAGGGGCAGGCGCGACTCGCCGCGGGCCGCGTCCTCGTGGTCGGGTGTGGCGCCCTGGGTTCATCGGTGATCGACCTGCTGGCCCGCGCCGGCGTGGGCCACCTGGTGGTCGTCGACCGTGACTTCGTGGAGCTGAGCAACCTGCAGCGCCAGCTGCTGTACGACGAGGCCGACGCCGCGGCCGGGACGCCCAAGGCGGTCGCCGCGGCCGCAGCTGTCGGCCGGATCAACGCCGGGGTCGAGGTCGAGGCGGTCGTGGCCGATGTCACCCCCACCAACGTGGAGGCGTTGGTCGCCCGCGCCGACGTCGTGGTCGACGGCACGGACAACCTCGAGACGCGCTACCTGCTCAACGACGCCTGCGTGAAGGCGGGCATTCCCTGGGTCTACGGCGGCGCGGTTGGCTCGACCGGGATGTCGATGACGATCCTGCCCGGCGAGACGGCGTGCTTCCGGTGCCTGTTTGCGACGCCCCAGCCGGCGGGGACGATGGAGACCTGTGAATCCGCGGGCGTGCTCGCGTCGATCGTCGTAACCGTCGCCGCGATGCAGTGGACCGAGGCCGTGAAGCTCCTCGTCGGCGATCGCGAGCACCTCAACCACGGCATCACGGCGTTCGACGTGTGGACGAACGACCACCTCCAGGCCGAGGGTGTGCCGAGGCGTCCGGACTGCCCGTGCTGCGGCGAGCGACGATTCGAGTACCTCGACGCCAGGGTCACCAGCCGGACCGCGTCGCTGTGCGGCCGCGACGCCGTCCAGGTGAGCCCCGGCCGGGCCGTTCGTCTCGATCTCGGGGCCCTGGCGCGCAAGCTCGCAGGAACCGGGAGCGTGACCTCGAACGACTACCTGCTCCGGTCGGTGGTCGACGGTCACGAGATGACGGTGTTCGCCGACGGCCGCGCGATCATCAAGGGCACCCACGACCTCGCGGTCGCCCGCTCGCTGTACGCGCGCTATGTCGGGACCTGACGATCGGCGCGTGATCTACCTCGACAACGCCGCCACCTCGTTCCCCAAGGCCCCGGGCGTGATCGAGGCGATGGGCGGCTTCCTGGCGACCACGGCCGGCAACCCCGGCCGGTCCGGCCACGCGCTGGCGCTCGGGGCGCAGGCGGTCGTGACGGCCACGCGCCGCGGTCTCGCGACGCTCCTCGGGGCGCCCGATCCGTCGCGGGTCGTCTTCACCGCCAACGCCACGGACGCGCTCAACCTGGCGCTGTGGGGCCTGCTTGCCGCAGGGGACCGGGTCATCACGACCAGCGTCGAGCACAACGCCGTGGCCAGGCCCCTGGTCGCGCTGGCCGACGCGGGCGTCCGGGTCACGCGGGTCGCGTGCGCGCCGGACGGCACGCTCGACCCCGGCGACCTCGAGCGAGCGCTGCGCGCCGGGCCGGCCCGCCTCGTGGTCCTGACCCACGCGAGCAACGTCACCGGCACGATCCTCCCGATCGCCGAGGCAGCCCGGCTCGCCCACGAGCACGGGGCGCTGGTGCTCGTCGACGCCGCGCAGACCGCCGGCGTCCTGCCACTCGACGTCGCCGCGTTCGGCCTCGACCTGGTCGCACTCCCGGGTCACAAGAGCCTGCTGGGGCCGACGGGAACCGGCGGCCTGTATGTCGGGCCGGGGATCCGCCTGCGGCCCCTCCGCCAGGGCGGGACCGGGACCCACTCCGAAGACGACCGCCAGCCCGAGGACCTGCCCGAGGCGCTCGAGGCCGGCACGCTCAACACGGTCGGCATCGCCGGTCTGGGCGCCGCCCTCGCCTACCTCGCGGAGCGTGGCGTCGCCGCGATCCGCTCCCACGAGCAGGCGCTGACCGGGCGGCTCCTCGACGGCCTGCGCCAGATCCCCGGCGTGACGGTCCATGGCACGGGCGACACCGCACGGCAGGTCGCGACGGTCTCGATCACGCTCGTGGGCTGGGAGCCCGTCGACCTCGGTGCCGCGCTCGACAGCTCGTTCGGGATCGCCGTCCGGGCGGGGCTCCAGTGCGCGCCCCTCGCGCACCGTACGGTCGGTACCTGGCCGCGAGGCACGGTGCGCCTGTCGCCGGGCGCGTTCACGACCGACGACGACATCGACCAGGCGCTGTGGGCGTTGCGCGCTCTTGCGGGCTCGGTGGCCTGACGACCGCCGCGGGCCACGCGACCCGAGGCTCCGCGGTTCGAGAGGCCGCCCCCTACCTGATCAGCGCAGGCACTGGAACGGCCCCGTGCACCACAGGCACGCGGCACACGGCACCTGGACTAGGTGACAGTCCTGCTCGAAGTCGCCGTCCTGGACGTAGTCGCACATCGCGAGGTTGCAGTCGTAGCAGAACGGGAAGTCATACCGGGTGACGTCGCCCCGG
>DATCGK010000458.1:0-27680 GCA_036508975.1 Candidatus Limnocylindrales bacterium | reverse complement strand
GAGATGGAGCCCGTCGAAGACGCCGACCACCACGAAGGCGGGGCCGGCGGACGGCACGAGGTGCGCGAGCCCGCGGGCGACGTCCATGGCTTCGGTCCGTCAGCCGGCGTCGGGCGCGACCCGCGCGTCGGGCGCGACGCGCGCGTCGGGTCGCCCGGCGGTGGCCGGCCGCTCGGCCAGGACCTTGTGCGGGTGGAGGGCGCCCGAGACCGCGCGGCAGACGGCGACCACCCGCCCGTCCGGACCGACGGCCAGCACGAGCGGTGCGTCACGCGGCACGAGCGGCGTCTTGGGCGCCGTGATCAGCCCCTCGCCGAGACGCCTGATCTCGTCCTCGGTGATCGGCGCGTGCGGGAGCTCCTCCAGGCCGGCGTCGATGGGGAGCATGACCCTGGCGATGCCCGCCGGACCGTCCGCCGCATGCTCGCGCAGGACGTCGAACGGGATGGCGTCCTCGAGCCTGAAGCCGCCCGATGCCGTCCGGACCAGCGCGCCCAGGTAGGCACCCGTCTCCAGGCGCGCCCCCAGGTCCCGGGCCAGCGCACGGACGTACGTGCCCGCCGAGCACGCGACGTCCACGACGGCCGTCGGGCGCGCCGGATCCGTATCGTCCCATTCGAGCAGCGTCAGCTCGTGCATGACCACGTCGCGGGGAGCCAGCTCGACCGCCTCGCCCGCGCGCGCCATCTGGTAGGCACGCCGCCCGGCGATCTGGACCGCGCTGTAGACCGGCGGCACCTGGCGGAGCGGACCGGTCATCCCGGCCAGCGCCGCCTTGACCGCCGCACGGGTGACGGGAGGGCCCTCGATCGTCGTCCGATCGCCATCGATGTCGTCCGTGGTCGAGGTCTCGCCGAAGCAGATCGTAGCCCGGTAGCGCTTGGACGCGCCGAGGTGGTACTCCACCAGCCGCGTCGCGCGCCCCAGGAAGACCGGCAGCACCCCCGCCGCGAACGGATCGAGCGTCCCGCCGTGGCCCACGCGGCGCGTGGACGAGAGCCGGCGGACCAGCCCGACCACGTCGTGCGAGGTGGGGCCGGACGGCTTGGCGACGACCAGCACGCCGTCCAGGCCGCCGCTTCGGTCGCGCGGGCTCACCGTCGCACCTCGCCGGCCATCCGCTCCGCGATCTCGCGCACCCGGGCGATCGCCGCCTCGAGCGGCAGGTTGACCGTGGCCCCGGCCGCCCGGGCATGCCCGCCACCGCCGAACGTCCCGGTCAGGACCGTTGCGTCCACGCCGCCGGGCCTGGTGCGGACCGAGAGCCGGGTCGTCTCGTCGTCCTGCTCCTTGAACAGCATCGCGACCTCCGCGCTCTCCGCCTGGGCGAGCAGGTCGATGATCCCCTCGGAGTGGGCCGGGATCGCATCGGTCGCCTCCAGGTCGCCGAGCCGCAGCGTCGACCAGATGACCAGCCGGTCCGGCGACGTCTCGAGGCGGCCGAGCACCCGGCCGAAGAGCCGGAGCTGGCTGTCGGGCTTGGTCCGGTAGAGCAGGCGCGAGATGTCCGAGAGCGGCGCCCCGGCGGCGACCAGGGCCGCGGACACCGCCAGCGTCCGGGGGGTCGCATTCGGGTGCGCGAACGTGGCGGTGTCCATGACGACACCCGCCATGAGGACCGCGGCCAGCGCCCCGTCGCCGAGGTCCAGTGGCAACCCCAGGCGCACCGTCAGCAGCGCCACCTGCTCGCAGGTGGCCGCGGCGCCCGGGTCGATCCAGTCCGCCGGGCCGGCCCCATCGTTGGACGCATGGTGGTCGATGACCAGGCGCGGCAGACCCGTGAACAGCGCCGGGTGCCGGGTGGCGACGGCACCGACGCGCTCCTCGCTCGCGCAGTCGGCCAGGACCAGCAGGTCGTATGCCCCGCTCGGCTCCGGATCGGTGCGGAACCTGTCGATCCCGGGCAGGAACGCGTACAGGGGCGGCACGAGATCCGTGCTGATCGCCGTGGCCCGGCCACCGAGCGCCTCCACCAGCAGGCAGAGGCCCAGCACGGCACCCAGGGTGTCCGCGTCCGGGTTCTCGTGGCTGACTGCAAGCACGTGGCGCGCCTCCCGGAGGCGCGCCACGAGATCGTCCGGCACCGCTTCCAGCGCGAGGCCGGCGAGATCGACGGCAGCCGTCATCCGCGGCCGGTCCCCGGGCGCCGGCCGGCATCGCGCTTCGCGCCACCGTGCTTCGGGCCACTGTTCTTCGGCCCACCGCCCCCATGTTTCGAATCCACGCGCTTCGGGCCACCGCGCGCCACCCGGTCCACGCCCTGGCCGCGGCCCTGCGGGCGCCGCGAAGATCGCGGCTTCGGTCCCGGGACGATCGCGGCGCCCGGGTCCAGACTCGGGTCGGCCCCGCCGGCCGCAACGGCATCCGCATCGGCATCGGCATCCGCGACGGGATCCGGGGCATCGCCCTCGTGGGGCAGCCGCTTGACCGGCGTCGGGAGCGACTCGTTGAACGGCGTGACCTCGAGCGGATCGACGCCGGACTCCAGTTCGCCGAGCAGGTGGAGCAGGCGGGTTCCCCGCTCCGCGGAGTCGTCGAGCTGGATGTGCAGGGCCGGGATCCGCTTGATCCGGAGGCGTTTGCCAAGCTCGTGACGCACGAATCCCATCGAGGCCTGGAGAGCCCGGATGGTCTCGGTGCGGTCGCTCTTGCCGCCGATCACGCTGACCCAGACCTTCGCATGGCGAAGATCCGGAGAGGTCTCCACGTCCGTGATGGTCGTGAAGCCGATCCGCGGGTCGGCAAGCTCCTTGGCGAGAAGCGCGCCGATCTCCTGGCGGAGCAGCTCGTCGACGCGGTCGGTTCGCTGGCTCATGGCCCTGCCTTCAAGCGGGGAGCGTCAGCCCCCCGCCCGGCTCCGAGCCTGGTTCGTGAAGCACTCGAGGATGTCGCCCTCGACCAGGTCGTTGTACCCGGAGAGGCCGATGCCGCACTCGAAGTTGGCGGCAACCTCCCGGACGTCGTCCCGGAAGCGGCGCAGCGAGTCCATCTTGTCCGTCGCAACGACCTTGCCGCCACGCCAGACGCGGACGCCGCCGGAGCGGACGATGCGGCCGTCGGTGACGAAGCAGCCGGCGATGACCGTGCTCTTGCCCACCTTGAAGATCTGGCGGACCTCGGCGCGGCCCTCGATCACCTCGATGATCTCCGGCTCGAGCATGCCCTTGAGGGCGGCGTCGATGTCGTCGGTCAGCTTGTAGATGATGTCGTACAGCCGGACGTCGACGCCCTGTGCCTCGGCCTCCCGGCGAGCCGTCTCGGTGATCCCGGTGTTGAAGCCGACGACGATCGCGTTCGAGGCTGTTGCCAGCATGATGTCGTTGTCGTTGATGTCGCCTGCCGCCGCGAGCAGGACGTTGATCTTCACCTCGTCCGTGCTCAGCTGCTGCAGCGCATGCGTGATCGCACCGAGCGAACCCGACACGTCGGCCTTGAGGATCATCCGCAGCTCCTTGGCCTGGCCGGCCTGGATCTGGCGGTAGAGGTCCTCGAGGGTGGCGCGGCTCGATCCGCCCGCTGCGGCGGCCTGCTCGATCTTGCGGGTCTCGACCATCGTGCGGGCGGTCTTCTCGTCCGGGACCACGCGCAGCACGTCGCCGGCCTCGGGCGTGTCGGACAGACCGAGGATGACGACGGCGGATGCGGGTCCGGCCTTGGGCGTGCGCTTGCCGCCGGCGGACTCGAGCGCCTTGACCTTGCCGAAGGTGTTGCCGGCCACGACGACGTCGCCGACGCGCAGGGTGCCGGTCTGCACGATGACCGTGGCGACCGGGCCGCGACCCTTGTCCAGTCGCGCCTCGATGACGGTGCCCACGGCGGCGCGCTTCGGGTTGGCCTTGAGCTCCTGCAGGTCCGCGACCAGCAGGATGATCTCGAGGAGCTCCTCCAGGCCGACGCGGGTCTTGGCCGACACCGGGACCAGCGGCGTGTCGCCGCCGTAGTCCTCGACCAGGACGCCGGCCTCGGCCAGCTCGCTCTTCACGCGGTCCGGGTTCGCGTCCGGCTTGTCGATCTTGTTCAGCGCGATGACGAGCGGCACCTTCGCCGCCTTCGCGTGGCTGATGGCCTCCAGCGTCTGGGGCATCACGCCATCGTCCGCCGCCACGACGATCACCGCGATGTCGGTGACCTTGGCACCGCGGGCACGCATCGAGGTGAACGCCTCGTGGCCCGGGGTGTCCAGGAAGACGACGCGCTTGCCGTCCTTGGTGGTGATCTCGGATGCGCCGATGTGCTGCGTGATGCCACCCCGCTCGCCCGAGGCGACGGCGGTCGAACGGATGGCGTCGAGGAGGCTCGTCTTGCCGTGGTCGACGTGCCCCATGACGGTCACGATCGGCGCCCGCGGGACGAGGTTGACGTCGTCCGCGTCCTCTTCCCAGAGCTGGACCTTCTCGGCCTCGGCCGGCGGTCCGCTGCTCTCTTCGTCGGTGTCCGCGACGGATGCGTTCGGCTCCGCCACCTCGTAGCCGAGCTCCTCGGCCACGAGCGACGCGGTGTCACGATCGATCAACTGGTTGATGGTCGCGAAGATGCCGCTCTTGATCAGCTCGCGGATGATATCCGCCGGGCTGACGACGAGGAGCTCGGCGAGCTCCTTGACGGTGATCGTGGCCGGCAGCTCGATCGCGCCACGCTCCGCCGGATCGACGACGGCGACGCCGCCCGCGACGAACGGGCCGCCTGCGCGACGCGGGGGCTTGCGGGGTCCGCGTCGGCCGCGGGTGCCGCTCCTACTCCTGGCCATGGGCTTCTCCTCGGATCATCGTGTCGGGGTTGGGGTCGGGTCGCGAGCCATCGGCCCGCGGGGGGGTTGTCGTGATGGCGGCGGCAAGGGCGTCGGGCCCGGCCACCAGGATCGCCGCAAGGTCGGCCGGCAGGGCCACCTTGAGCGCGTGTTCGATGGCCTTCTTGCGGCCTGCGGTGTCCCAGCAGGACGCGTCCCGGCACAGGTAGGCGCCTCGGCCGGGGGCCCGGCCGGTGGCATCCACGGCCACGGAGCCGTCCGGAGCCCGCACGACCCGGACGAGCTCCCGCTTGGGGTGCGTCGTGCGGCAGGCAACACAACTCCGCTCGGGGAGCCGTCGCGGCGGAGCTGGCCGGATCCGACCGGCCGCCGTCGGGCCTACGACGACACCCCCTCTGATGCCTTCTTGCGCAGCCGCTTGACTGGAGCGGCCGGCTCCTCGGCGGGGGCGTCGGGTACGGTCAGGGCCGGGTCAGCCGTGTCGGCCGTGACCGGCTCGGCCGCGTCGGCCGTGTCGGCCGTGTCGGCCGCGACCGGCTCGTCGGCGACCGGCGCCTGCGCGGCCTCGGCTGCGGCCGTATCGCTGCGGATGTCGATGCGCCAGCCCGTGAGCCGTGCGGCGAGCCGGGCGTTCTGCCCCTCGCGGCCGATGGCCAGCGAGAGCATCCGCTCCGGGACGATCACGGTCGCGATCCGGTGTTCCTCGTCGATCGTCACGCCCAGCACCTGGGCGGGCGACAGCGCGTTGGCGACGAACACGGACGCGTCCTCGTTCCACGGGATGACGTCGATCTTCTCGCCGGCCAGCTCCGCGACGACCGCCTGGACCCGCGCTCCACGCTGTCCAACGGTGGCGCCGACCGGGTCCAGCCCCTCCTGGCGCGACGAGACGGCCACCTTGGACCGGCTCCCCGCCTCGCGGGCGATCGCCTTGATCTCGACCGTACCGGCGTGGATCTCCGGTACCTCCAGCTCGAACAGCCGGCGGAGGAATCCCTTGTGGGTCCTCGAGACCATGATCTGCGGCCCGCGTGCGGACCGGCGGACCTCGAGCACGAACGCCTTGACGGGCTGCCCGATCCGGTAATGCTCGAGCGGGCTCTGCTCGGTGGTGGCGAGGATCGCCTCCACACCCTTGCCGACGTCCAGGATGATGGCGCGCGGCTCCACCCGGCTCACAGACCCGGTGATCAACTCACCTTCGCGGCTCGCGAACTGGTCGAAGACCTGGTCGCGCTCGACCTCGCGCATCCGCTGGAGGATGATCTGCTTGGCGGTCTGGGCACCGATGCGGCCGAAGTGATCCGCGTCCAGTTGCTCGATCTCGAGCACCTCTCCGGCACGGGCGTCCGGGCGCGTGGTGCGGGCCTCGGCCACCGTCACCTGGACGGCTGGATCCTCGACCTGGTCCACCACGTAGCGCCCGCGGGAGACACGGATCTCGCCGGTGGCGGGCTCGATGCGAACGAAGATGTCCTCTTCGCCGGCGACTCGCCGGTAGGCCGCCTGGATCCCCTCCTCCACGGCGCGGATCAGCGCCTCCTGGGGGACCTGCTTCTCGGCATTGAGCTGGAGGAGCGCACCGACGAAGTCGCGACTCATCATGCGCCTCCCTGCTGCCTGACCATTTGCGGCACGCCTTCGACACAAAGAAACGTGGGTTGGTCACCCACGTTCGGAGGCGGCCTCTCGCTATCGGCCGGAAGTATACACCCGGGCCCGTGGATCGCCCGCAGGCGGACTCGGTCCGCACCGTCTAGGCGGGCCCGGCAACCGCCCCGTATCGCCGGTCCACATACCGCTCGAGGAGGTCGATGAACTCCGCGACGATCGCGTCCCCGCGGAGCGTCCGGTCCAGCTTCCCGTCCACGAAGACGGGCGCCACGGGCGCCTCGAAGGTGCCCGGCAGGCTGATCCCGATATCGGCGTGCTTGCTCTCCCCGGGACCATTGACCACGCAGCCCATCACCGCGACCTTCAGCTCCTCGACACCGGGGTGCGTCTCGCGCCAGCCGGAAATCCGTGCCCTGATGTGGTCCGTGATATCGCGGGCCATCTCCTGGAAGAACGTGGAGGTGGTCCGGCCGCAACCGGGGCAGGCCGAGACCTGGGGCAGGAACGAGCGAAGGCCCATCGACTGGAGCACCTGCTGGGCAACCTCGACCTCGAGCTCGCGGCCCGCGCCGGGCTCGGGCGTGAGCGAGACGCGGATCGTGTCCCCGATCCCCTCGTTGAGGAGGATCGCCAGGCCCGCGGTCGAGGTCACGATGCCCTTCATGCCCATCCCGGCCTCGGTGAGGCCCAGGTGGAGCGGGTAGTCGGAGCGCGGCGCCAGCCGGCGATACGTGTCCACGAGGTCGCGTACGCCGGACACCTTGGCCGAGATGATGATCCGGTCGTGGCGGAGGCCCGTCTCCTCGGCCAGCTCGGCGGAGCGCATGGCCGACTCGATCATCGCGTCGATCATGACGTCACGGGCGTCGCGCGGGGTGGCGAGCTTCGCGTTCGCCTCCATCAGGTCCGTGAGCAGCTGCTGGTCCAGCGAGCCCCAGTTGACCCCGATGCGCACCGGCTTCTCATGCTCGATCGCGACCCGGACGATCGTCGTGAAGTTGGCGTCGTGGTACTTCGTGCCGACGTTGCCCGGGTTGATCCGGTATTTCGCGAGCGCGGCCGCGGTCGCCGGGAAGTCCACCAGGAGCTGGTGGCCGTTGTAGTGGAAGTCGCCGATGACCGGGACGTCGACGCCCAGGTTGTCGCGGAGCTTCCGGATCATGTCCGGGACGGCCGCGGCCGCCTGCTCGGTGTTGACCGTGACCCGTACCAGCTGGGAGCCCGCGTGCGCGAGGCGCGCGACCTGGATCGCGGTGCCATCCGCGTCCGCGGTATCCGTGTTGGTCATCGACTGGACGACGACCGGGTGCGCCGAGCCCACCAGGACACCGCCCACGTCGACCGAGACGGTCGGCCGGCGAACTGGCCGGAGCGCCTCGGGCGAGGTCACGGGGTGCCGCCGACCTGCCGGATCACGTCGAACACCGTCACCCAGATCATGAACCCGAACAGGATCACGAAGCCGATCGCGTAGGTCATCTGCTCCGCACGCAGGGAGATCCTCCTGCCGCCGGGCAGCGCCTTGAGCACGAGGACCAGCATCCGGCCCCCGTCGAGCGGCGGGAATGGGAGGACGTTCACGAGGGCTAGGTTGGCCGACAGGATGCCCGCCAGGTAGAGGACGTACAGCGGACCAAGCGTCTTGAGGGTCTCGCCCAGCTGGACCGCGATCCCCACCGGGCCGGCCGCGAGCGGGGCCGCGGTCGGGTTGCTGATGATCGACTGGCCGATCTTCCCCAGCCCGTCCAGGATCATGCTGAAGGCCTCAGCCGTCCGCTTCGCCCCGATGGCAACCGCCTCGCCGGGCGCGTAGTTGATGTTGCCGACCTGGGCACCCTTGAGCCCGGTGATGCCGAGCGCGCCCTGGTCGGGCGATGTCGGGACCCGCAGCGTGACCGTGACGTCCTCGGTCGAGCCGTCCGCGTGGAGGATGCCCAGGACCACCGTCTGGCCGGCAAGCGCGCGGAGACCGTCGGTCGGGAACTGCTGGTCGAAGACCGAGTACTGCACGCCGTTGATGCTGGTGAGGGTGTCACCTGACTGGAGCCCGGCGCCCGCCGCCGGCGAGCCGGCCACGACCTCCGTGAACTGGACACCAAGCGCGGGCTCACCCACCATCGCGATCCCGGTGAAGATCACGAACGAGACCAGCAGGTTCATCAGGACGCCGGCGGCCAGGATCACGAGCTTCACCGGGAGCCTTGCCCGCCCGAAGGACCGGGGGTCCTCACTCCCACCGCCGTCCTCGTCCTCGAGCTTGACGAAGCCGCCGATCGGGAGCCAGTGGAGCGTGTACAGGGTGCCGGACGGCTCCTCCGGGGATTCGAGGATCGACTCCAGCTTCTCCGGATCACCCTGGGCCCGTTCGATCGCCTCGGCGCGACGGGCCTTGTACGACGCCACGTCCGCGGCCGAGACCCCGCCCCGGCCCAGGACCTTCGCGCGCGGCGGAAAGCCGATCCCGAACTCCAGGACGCGGACCTTCGCCAGGCGGGCCGTGACGAAATGGCCGAACTCGTGGGCGAGCACGAGGCCGCCGAGGACGAGGATGAACAGCAGGATGGTGACCCCGGTGTCGAGGAGCCCGCTCATGCGGTCACCGGCCCGGTCGCGAAGGCGGCGCGGACCTCCCGGTCGAGGGCGATCAGCCCATCGACGTCGGGCGCCTGGTTGGCGCCCTCACCGAAGCGGCGCACGGCCGCCTCCAGCAGGCGAGGGATGCCGGGGAAGTCAAGCGAGCCGTCGAGGAACCGGGCGACGGCGACCTCGTCGGCGGCGATCAGCGCGGCCGAGGCGCGGCTGCCGGTACGGCCCGCCTCGCGAGCGATGCGCAGCGCCGGGAAGCGGGTCTCGTCGGGGGCGCGGAAGTCGAGATGCGCCACGGCCACGAGGTCCGGCGGGGCCGTCGGAGACGCGAGCCGCTCGGGGTACGTCAGGGCGTACTGGATGGGGAGACGCATGTCGGGGGTACCCAGCTGTGCCTTCAGCGAGCCGTCGATGAACTGGACGGCCGAGTGCACCACGCTCTGCGGATGCACGACCACGTCGATGGCGTCGTAGCCGACATCGTACAGCCAGTGTGCCTCGATCACCTCCAGGCCCTTGTTGGCGAGGGTCGCGGAGTCGATCGTGATCTTGGCTCCCATGGTCCAGGTCGGGTGCCTCAGGGCCCGGGCGGGGGTCACCGCTGCGAGCTCGTCCACCGTCGCGTCGAGGAACGGTCCGCCGGACGCCGTGAGCACGAGGCGCGCGATCCCGGTCCTCGGCTCACCGACCAGGCACTGCCAGATCGCGGAGTGCTCCGAGTCGATGGGCCGCAGCCACGCGAGCGGGGTCGCGAGCGGGTCGCGGGGATCGATGGCGGCCCGTTCCGCCGACCTGCGCCCGGCCTCCGCCATCACGAGATGGCCGCCGGCGACCAGCGTCTCCTTGTTGGCGGTTGCGACCACCTTGCCGGCATGCAACGCGGCCAGCACCGGCCGGAGCGAGACCACGCCCCCCGAGCCGATGATGACCATGTCCACATCGTCGCGGGTCGCCAGGATCTCGAGCGCGTCCGCGCCGCCGACGCGCACGGTCCCGGCGGGCAGGTCCAGGGCCGCGGTCTCGTCCGCGAGGGCCACCGCCGCCGGGTGCAGGCGCGCGGCCTGGGCCTCCAGCTCGGCCGCGTTCCGGCCGGTTGCGAGGGCGACCACCCGGAACCGGTCCGCGTGCTGCTCGAGCACCTCGACGGACTGGCGTCCGATGCTGCCCGCCGAGCCGAGCAGGGCGACGCCGATGCGCCGCCCCTCAGCCGGCGAGGGCGAGGACATACAGGGCGACCACGGGACCGGCGAACAGGAACGAGTCGATGCGGTCCAGGATGCCGCCGTGACCCGGGATCAGCGTCCCCGAATCCTTGGCGCCCGCCGCCCGCTTGAGCATGGACTCCGCGAGGTCGCCGGCCTGGGCGGACAGCCCCAGGAGCGGGCCCAGGACGAGGCCCCCGATCCACGCCTGACCCAGCCCCGCCAGCATCAGGCAGGTCACGAGCGTCGTGGCGACGAGCCCGCCGACGAGGCCCTCGAGGGACTTTGCGGGAGAGATGTGGGTCATGAACTTGTGGCGGCCGATCTGGCGGCCCACGAGGTAGGCACCGGTGTCGTAGCTCCAGACACCCAGCACGAGCAGCAGGATCCAGCCCTGCCCCGAGCTGATCGCCGACAGCGGCGACCCGCCCGGGATGGCCGGTCCCGTGTTGGCCACCTGGAGCACGAACGAGATCAGGCCGACATAGAGGGCCCCGAACACCGTCGTGAACCAGACCACCAGCCCGTCCCGAGGATCCGGCCGCGCCATCGCGCCGACGCCGGCAAGCACCGTTCCGACGGCGACCAGCAGGACTCCCTTATCCCCCGTCGGGCTGACGGCGACCTCGAGCACGACGGCGGCGGCGAGGGCCATGCCAAACAGCGACAGGCTGGGATAGCCGGCAGCCTTGAGCAGGCGGAACACCTCCAGCCCCGCGAGCAGCGCCACCACGACCAGGAGGGCGGCGATCGCGGGCACCCCGATGATCAGCGCGATGACGAGCAGAGGGACGAGGAGCAGCGCCGACAGGGCGCGCGTCTTGAGCACCGGCCGGTCCCTAGCGGCCGAACCGGCGCGTGCGCCGGGCGAACTCGAGGAGTGCCGCGTCGAACGCGTCGGGGCCGAAGTCCGGCCACAGACAGTCGCTGAACACCAGCTCGGCGTACGCGGACTGCCAGATCAGGAAGTTGCTGATGCGCTGCTCCCCACCGGTCCGGATCATGAGGTCGGGGTCCGGCAACCCGCCCGTGTAGAGCGCATCGCTGATCGTGCGCTCATCGACCTGGTCGGGCGGAACGCCGGCGGCCGCGATCCGGCGGAACGCGTCCACCAGCTCCGTCCGGCCCGCGTAGTTCCAGGCGATGTTGAGCTGGAGGCGGGCGCCCTCGGCCGTGCGGTCCAGGGCGTTCGAGATCGAGGCGCGGGTCTCGTCCGGGAGCTCCTCGAGTCGTCCCAGCAGGCGGACGCGAACGCCCTGCTCGCGAAGCTCGTCGGTCTCGTCGGTGATGGCGCGTCCCAGGAGGTCGAACAGGCCGGCGACCTCGTCGTCGGAGCGGGCCCAGTTCTCGCGGCTGAAGGCGTACAGGGTCAGCATCGGGACGCCGCGGCGCACGGCGTGCTGGAGGAGCCCGCGGATCGTCTCCACGCCCGCGGCATGACCCTCGAAGTCGGTCACGCCCCTCGCCCGGGCCCAGCGCCGGTTGCCGTCCATGATGATCGCGACGTGCCTGGGCAGATCCTCCTGCGGGAGCAGCGGCGCCACGGCGGGAGGCACGTCGATGTCCGGCGCCCCGATCTCACCCGCGGGTTCGTGCGCGAGCGGTGGGGCGTCGGTCGGTCGAGCCAGCGATCGATCGAGCGGCGCCTGGGCCACTAGACCTCGAGGACCTCCTGCTCCTTGATGCCGCCCAGCCGGTCGACATCCGCGATGACGCGGTCCGTGATCTTCTGGAGCTGCTCCAGCGCACGGCGGGACTCGTCGGTCCCGACCGTGCCGTCCCGCTCTTCCTTCTTGAGCTGATCGGCGGCGTCGCGGCGAAGGTTGCGGATCTCCACCCTGGCCTCTTCCATCCGCTTGTGGACGGTCTTGACGATGTCCTTGCGACGCTCCTCGGTGAGGGGCGGGATGTTGAGCCGGACGACGGTGCCGTCCACGTTCGGCATCAGGCCGATGTCGCTCTTCATGATCGCCTTCTCGATGGCCCCCAGGACGGCGCGGTCCCATGGCTGGATGACGATCTGGTGCGCCTCCGGGACGCTGATGGAGGCAACCTGGTTGAGGGGTGTCTGCGTGCCGTAGTAGTCGACGTGCAGGCGCTCCACCAGGGACGCCGAGGCGCGACCGGTGCGCAGGGTGTGGAAGTCTCGCTCCATCACCTCGACGGCCCGGAGCATCTTGCGCTCGGCTCCGGACAGGATCTCGCTGGTCATCCGCTGACACCTCCGGGCTTGACGGAGATGAGGGTGCCGACACGCTCGCCGCGCGCCACCCTCGTGATGTTGTCGGGCTCGTTGAGATCGAAGACCACGATCGGCAGGTCGTTCTCCAGGCACAGGGACACCGCTGCCGCGTCGAGCACCTTGAGCTGGTCCCGGAGCACGTCGTGGTAGCTCAGTTGCTCGTACCGGGTCGCCGTCGGGTCCTTCATGGGGTCCGCGTCGTAGACGCCATCCACCCTGGTCGCCTTGAGCAGCACTTCGGCACCGATCTCCACCGCCCGCAGGGCCGCGGCCGTATCCGTGGTGAAGTATGGATTGCCCGTGCCCGCGACGAAGATCGCCACGCGGCCCTTCTCGAGGTGGCGGACGGCCCTCCGGCGGATGTACGGCTCGGCGATCTCGTTCATCGCGATGGCGCTCATCACGCGCACCGGGATCCCAGCCCGCTCGATCGCATCCTGCAGCGCGAGACCGTTCATCACGGTCGCCAGCATGCCGATGTAGTCACCGGTCGCGCGGTCCATGCCCCGGGCGGCGGCGGCCATGCCGCGGAAGATGTTGCCACCCCCGACGACGATCCCGACCTGCACGCCCATGGCGTGAACCTCGGCGACCTGCTGCGCGATGAACGCGCAGAACTTGGGGTCCACGCCGTACTGGCGCTCCCCCAGCAGGGCCTCGCCGGACAGCTTGAGCAGGATCCGGCTGTAGCGGAGCCGGCCTTCGACGGGGGCCATGTCCGACCCCTCGCTCTCACCCGGCACGATGCCGGGCACCGTCACAGCTCCTCCCCGAGCGCATAGCGCACGAAGCGGCGGACACGGATGTTCTCGCCGATGGTGGCGATCTTCTCGGTCACGAGATCCCGGACGGTGCGGTCCTCGTCGCGGAACGGCTGCTCCAGGAGGCAGACCTCGCGATACCACTTCCTGAGCTGCCCGTCGACGATCTTCTCGCGGAAGGCCTCCGGCTTGGCCTGCACGGCCTCGTCGGCGAGCAGCGCTGCCTTCTTCGCCTCGACAACCTCGGCCGGGATCCGGTCGATGTCGACGTAGACCGGCGCGAGGCCCGCGACCTGCATGGCGAGGTCCCGGGCGAGCTTCTGGAACTCGTCCGTCCGCGCGACGAAGTCCGTCTCGCAGTTGACCTCGATCAGGACGCCGACGCGACCGCCGGTATGGATGTAGCTCGAGACGAGGCCCTCGCGGGCGTTGCGGCCGGCCTTCTTCGCTGCGGCGGCCAGACCCTTCTCGCGCAGGTGCGCGACGGCCTTGTCCATGTCGCCGCCGGTCTCCTCCAGCGCGCGCTTGCAGTCCATGAAGCCCGCGCCTGTTCGCTCGCGCAGCTCCTTGACGGCTTCGGCCGTGATTGCCATCGACGTGATGCTCCTGTGGTCCTTGCGCCCACGCTCAGGCGTGCGCGAGATGATTCGTCTGGCCCGGCCCGACGCCGCACGGGCGCCGGCCGCTTTGGCCCGGGTCCACGGCGCTGTCGCCGTCCCGGGCAGTGATCACCCGGCGGCGGGTCCGGCCGCCGCCTCGGGCGCATCGGCTGCCTTGGGGGCGCCGGGCAGGAGATCGTCGTCCATGCCCGGGTCGAACGACAGGGTGCCACCGGCCGTCAGCTGGGCGACCAGGTCCGCGGCGGCCGCCTCGTCGAACGCGGGCTCGTCGGGGGTCTGCGGCTCGGGTGCCTCGGGCTCGGACGCGGAATGGGCCGCACGCTGCCGCGCACCCTCGATCGCCGCGTCCGCCACCAGCTGGCACAGCAGGCGAATGGCACGGATCGCGTCGTCGTTGGCCGGAATGATGTAGTCCAGCTCGTCCGGATCCACGTTGGTGTCGCCCGTGCCGACGACCGGGATCTCCAGCTTGTTGGCCTCGGTGACCGCGATCCGCTCGCGATGCGGGTCGATGATGAACATGGCGCCCGGCTGGCGCTTCATCTTGCGGATGCCGCCGAGCGTGGCCTGGAGCTTGTTCAGCTCCTCGGTCAGGAGGGCGGCTTCCTTCTTGGGGAGCCGGTCGAAGTCGCCGGCGAGCTGGCGGGCCTCGAGCTGGTCGAGCAACCCGATGCGCTTCCGGATGGTGATGAAGTTGGTCATCATGCCGCCGAGCCAGCGCTTGGTGACGTACGGCTGGCCGGCGCGGATGGCCTCCTGCATGACCGGCTCCTGGGCCTGCTTCTTGGTGCCGACGAACAGCACGGTCTCGCCACGGGCGACGGTCTCCGTGACGAACTCGAGCGCCGTGTCAAGGCGCTTGACCGTCTGCGCGAGATCGATGATGTGGATCCCGTTGCGCTCCGCGAAGATGAACGGCTTCATCTTGGGGTTCCAGCGGCGAGTCTGGTGCCCGAAATGGACACCGGCCTCAAGCAACTGGCGCATCGATGCGGTGGGCACAATGACCTCCTGCGGTTCCTTGCCTCCGCGGATCCCCGTCGGGGGCCGCCGGCCGGCCGTGGTGGCCTGGCTGCCGGACGGCACCGTCCCGATCGGGAACGGATCCGCGTGTGTGCTCCGTTCCGGCGGGTGCCGGGCGGGCGTGCATGAGCACCGCGGGCTGTGCCGCGGCGGGCGGGAGTGTAGCACAGGGGTATGGCGCCTCTGCCCGGAGACGCCTCTGCCCGGGGCCCAGCTCGGAGCCCAGCCCGAGGCCTCTGTCCGGGGTCTCTGCCCGAGGCCTCTGCCCGGGGCTCCGCCAGAGCCGGGGCTCCGCCAGAGCGCGGCCCGCGCGGACCGGACTCACCCCCCTGCAGGACCCGTGAGCCGGACAGTCAAGGGCGGATGGCGCGGTGGTGGCGGACCGACGGTCGCCCGTCCGGTGTGCGGTCGATGGCCACGAGGTCGACCCGGAGCGGCAGTCGTGGCAGCGGCAACCCCTCCGGCAGGAGGCCGCCCTCCAGGAGCGCGCCCACGGCCCGCCTCATCGCCGCACGCTTGCGGCGATCGAGCGTCTCCTCGGCAAGCCCGAAGTCCCGCCTGCCGCGCCGGCGCACCTCCACCACGACCAGCGCTGCGGGCGGGCCGGGATCGATCGCGATGATGTCCAGCTCGTCCCGGCCGAGGCGCATGTTGCGG
This sequence comes from Candidatus Limnocylindrales bacterium, assembly GCA_036508975.1. Lineage (GTDB taxonomy): Bacteria > Chloroflexota > Limnocylindria > Limnocylindrales > CSP1-4 > CAIXZV01. The sequence continues at coordinate 12,228 of DATCGK010000458.1, read as the reverse complement.
GCCAGGATCGTCCAGCCCGCCCTCGCCAGCGCAGCGGCGACCAGGCGCTCTCCGGCGTCGCCGTTCCTGCGTGCCGCCGTCCCGGTGGTCGTCATCCACCGATGTTGACGGTCGCCGCTTATCCGCGGCTCATCGCCGCGAACGCGTCATTCCTGCAGATCAGCACCGTCGCCGAGCGCGCCGGCGACCACCGCGCTGTCGTCACCGAACAGGGCAAGCTGGTCGCCCGCCACCAGCACCTGGAGCGCCTGCCAGCTGGTCCGGTGGTGGGGCGTGAGCCCGTGCGCCCTGATCGCGTCGCGGTGCTCCTTCGTCGCGTAGCCGGCGTTGCGTTCCCACCCGTACTGCGGGTATCGGACGGCGAGGCGGTCCATCATCCTGTCGCGGACGGTCTTGGCGACCACGGACGCGCAGGCGATGGAATAGACCAGGGCATCGCCGTCCACGATCGCCGTGTACGGCCCCACGTCCCGTTCGAAGTCCCCGATCCGCAGCCCGTCCACCAGCACGTGATCGTGGCCGCCGAGCCGGGCGATGGCGCGGCGCATGGCGAGGTGGGTGGCGTGGTAGATGTTCAACCGGTCGATGTCCGCGACTGACGCCGCCCCAACCCCCACGGCGATGGCGCGGCGTCGGATCACGGGCGCCAGCCGTTCGCGCTGCGCCGCGGACATCGTCTTGGAATCGCGGACCCCGGGGATCCGGTGGCAGTTCGGCGGCATGATCACGGCCGCGGCCACGACCGCGCCGCAGGTGGGCGCCACGCCGACCTCGTCCACCCCGGCGATGCGCGTGGCACCGGCGCGCCACAGGGGACGCTCCCAGCGGAGGGTGGGGACGATCACGGCCATCTCGAGTAGCGTAGCGTGCCGACGACCGCCACGAGCTCGCGGCCCCGGACGCGAAGCGACCCCCGCTCGTCGCGGGGGGTCGTCGGGTTCTCGGCGGCCGGGCTGACCCGGTGGTGGCGCTAGCGGCGCTCGCGGAGCGTGGTCGCGGCCTTGCCGACGCGGTTGCGGAGGAAGTACAGCTTGGCGCGGCGGACCTGGCCGTGGCGGACGACCTCGATCTTCTCGATGCGCGGGCTGTTGAGCTTGAACGTGCGCTCGACGCCGACGCCCGAGGCGATCCGGCGGACGGTGATCGCGGACGCGATGCCGCTGTTGCGCATCCGCATCACGAGGCCCTCGAAGACCTGGATGCGCTCGCGGTTGCCCTCGACGACCTTGGCCGAGACCTTCACGGTGTCACCGGGCGTGATCACCGGGAGGTCGGTACGGATCTGGTCCTGGACGATCTCGTTGAGCACGTTCACGGTGAAGGGTCCTTGTCGGTTCGTCGGCAGCGGCGGCCGCGTGGGGTCTCGGGTTCCGGGACGGCGGCCGATGGGAAGGCACGCGCGACGGCGGAGGATACCACGCCACCCGTGGCCCTGTCAGGTTCGGGCCGGTCCGAGGTCAGGCGTCGTCGTCCCCCACGGCCTCGGCGGGAGGCTCCCGGAGGCCGTCCAGCATGCGCCGCTCCTCCCTGCTGAGCACCCGGTCCACGAGCAGGTCCGGGCGCCGCTCGAGCGTCCGGCGCAGCGACTCGCGCAGGCGCCACTTGCGGACCTCCTCGTGGTGACCCGAGACAAGCGTCGGCGGCACGGTCACACCCTCGAACGTTGCGGGTCGCGTGTACTGCGGGTACTCGAGCAGCCCGGCGGCGAACGACTCCTCCGTCGTGGATGCCTCGTCGATAGCGCCCGGGAGCAGCCGCAGGACGGCATCGATGACGACCAGCGCCGCCAGCTCGCCTCCGGTCAGCACGTAGTCCCCGACCGAGATCTCGCGATCCACCATGGACCGGATCCGCTCATCCACGCCCTCGTACCGGGGACACAGGAAGACCAGGTGCGAGGCCCCTGCGAGCCCGTGCGCCGTCGCTTGGCGGAACGGCTCCCCGGCGGGGTCCAGAAGGATGACCACCGAGTCCGGCCGTCGGAGCTCGGCCAGCGCCGCGGCCACCGGCTCCGGGCGCAGGACCATGCCCGCGCCCCCCCCGTACGTGTAGTCGTCGACCGCGTGGTGGCGGCCGAGGCCCCAGCGGCGCAAATCGTGCACCCGCACCTCGGCCAGGCCGCGCTCCAGGATCCGGCCGGGAATGCTCTCCCGCAGCGGTCCTTCGATCATCGCGGGGAAGAGGGTGAGGACCTCGATCTCGAGCGGCATCAGCCGGTCGCGGCGCCGTCGTCCGGGGCGGGGGCGTCGGACGGCACGGTGGCCGGTGCGGGCGCCGCGTCCGGTGCGGGGGCCGCGTCCGGTTCGACGTCACCCGAGGGACGCGGCGCAGCGGCCTTCGGCGCCCTCGGCTCCGCCGGCGCCCCGGGCAAAGGCGCCGGTGCCCGCCCCTTCATCGGTGTGGTGGGTCCCTTCGGCTGGCTGGGGCCCTTCGCCTTCGGCTGCTTCTTCGGCCGGCGGTCGCGTGGCCGGACGTAGTCGTCGTCCTCGACCGGCCTGGCGTCGAGGGCCAGGGCGTCCATGTCCACGATCATCTCGCCGCGCTCGGGGGCCAGGTCGGTCACGATCCCGCGGACGCCGGGCACATCAAGCTCGCCGCGCGGGCCGCGGACGACGAACACCTCGGCACCACCGGCCCGGTAGATCTCCACCACCGTGCCCAGGTCCTCGCCGGACTCGGACCGGACGGCCAGGCCCTCCAGCTCGTGGAAGAACCACCGGCCCGGCACGCGCGGCTCGACCGGGGCGTCGATCTCGAGGTACACGTCCCGAAGGCGCTCGGCGGCGTTGCGGTCCGGTATGTCGCGGAGCCTGAGCCACCATCCCGGACCATCCGCGACGGGCGAGGCCTCGTCGATGGTCAGGGTCTCGTTCGTGCCTTCGAGATAGAGCGTGGTGCCGGGCACGAGGCGATCCTCGGGACGGTCCGTGAGAAGCTCCACCCGGACATGGCCGCGCAGCCCGCGGAACCCGCGGACGAGCGCGACGACGAGGCGCGCGGGCCCGGCATCACCCGACGCCTGACCGGCATCGCCGGGCGGACTGGAGGGAGCCAGCGGGACCCCCTCAGACGATCTCGAGGCTGACCGGCTCGCCCGTGCGGGCGGACGTCACCTTGAGCAGCGTCCGCAGCGCCTTCGCGACGCTGCCGTTGCGCCCGATGACCTTGCCCATGTCGGACTCGGCGACGTGCAACTCGATGATGGTGCCGTCCTCACCGTTGACGACCTCCACCGTGACGGCGTCGGGATCGTCCACGAGGGACTTGGCGACATAGGCGACAAGATCGGCGGCTGCCATCCGGGTGCCTACTTCGCGCTCGGCAGGACGCCGGCCTGCTTGAACAGGCGCCGGACGGTGTCCGAGGGCTGGGCGCCCTTGGAAAGCCAGTCCTTGGCCTTGGCCTGGTCGACCACGAGCTCGATCGGATCGGTTCGGGGGTTGTAGTGCCCGATCGTGTCGATGGCGCGGCCATCCCTGGCGGAACGGCTGTCGGCGACGACGAGCCGGTACGTCGGCTGCTTCGTTGCCCCGACGCGGGTCAGGCGGATGCGGACGGACATCTGGTGCGTTGCTCCTCCGTGGGCCGGTCCCCTTGAGCGGGAACGCGGCGCTGCTGGCTGCTGGGTGATGACTGGATCAGTGGGCGGTCATACCGATGACGAGGGTAGCTCCGTCGAGGGTAGCGCCGGGCGCATAGGTGCCGATCACGCTGTCGAAGGCATCGAGATATGGCTTGACATCGGTCTGGTAGGCGGCCTTGTCGGCGGCGGGGACCTGGGTTTCGGCGAAGGTGCGGACGCCCGCGACGTCGAGCCACAGGAGCGCCGCGTTGACCGCATCGGCCTTCTTGAGCGCCGCGACGAACCGGTCCGTCTTGGCCAGCGAGGCTCCCGTGCGGGCGTCGAGCACGGCCTTGACGAAGTCGGTGCCATACCCGATCACGACGACCTGGTCGGTCACCGCGTAGGCGATCTTGATGTTGGCCGGAGCGTTGACGGCGCCGCCCGTGGCCTGGCCGGCCAGGGAGCCGAGGTCCCCGAGGTCGACGACCACGATCGTGGCGCCGTTGTATGGCTCCTCGGTGACCGTGATCCCGGACGAGCCGCCGGCCAGCTGGAGGAAACCCCGCAGCTGCGTGAACAGACGGCCTGGCGCAGCCGCATCGAGGGGCACCGCCACGATGCCGCCGGCGACCGTGCCGCCGTCTACGGTGATCGCGACGCCGGTCTCGCCCAGCCAGTCCGCGACGGCGCCGAAGCCGCCCACGAGGGCGAGGGCGTCATCGACCTGCTTGACCCCGTCAGCGAGGGACGGGTCCGCGGCCAGCAGCGCCTTGGCTCGCTCCAGGGTCTGCCCCACGTCCTGGCCCTCGATGAGTGCCACGGTGGTGGGCGGGAGGAGCGAGGGCAGCTTCGACTCGGCCGTCTTCGCCGGACCGAGGGCCGCCTGGTGCGGCGTCGAGGCGTCGATCACGAACGCGCCGTCCTGGGCGCGGAGCGCAAGCGCGGCCCACGGGACCTGCAGGTTTCCCGCGAACGTGGGCAGCCTGGGCATGGACGACGCGGCCGAGCCGGCCACGGACTCGGCGCCCTTGAGCACGGCGGCGGTGTCGACGTAGGCGAAGGCGAGCCGGTCGCCCGGGACTGACGCCTCCGCGGTCTTGAACTGCTCGACCGTCGGCAGCCCAGCCGTGCCCTTGGTGTCGATGGCCGCCTTGACGGACGTCGTGTCGCCGAGCGCCATGACCGGCCCAAAGGTCGCCCAGGCGGCCTGCACGCCGGTCACCGCCACGTCGTTCGGGGGCGGGGTGATGGTGTTGATGGTGACGCCGTTGTAGGTCTCGGCGGCAGTGGTGGCACCAGCGACCGCCAGCACCTTCGAGGCCCACGCCCCGGCCTTGGCGGCGTCCGTGACGCTGACGAGGACGAGACCGCGCGCGGCGGATGCATCGGCGGTTGCCGGGATCGGGCCCATGGCGACGCCCACCTGGCCGCCGAACCATGGCTGGATGTCGGCCTGGTAGGTCATCGTCCCGCTGGACACCCGGCCGACGAGCATGTCGAGGGCTTCGTTGAGCTTGGCGGGGAATGCCGCCTGGTCGTCGAAGCCGGGGAGCGCCGTCATGGTCTTGGCCAGCTGGGCGCGCTGGTCGCCCGGGAGGTCCAGGCGGGCCTCGGCGTAGACGATGGAGTCGGCAGGGGTCCACGCGAGCACGGACGGATCGCCGGCGGCCGCGGTGAGCATGAGCATGGCACCGGCGACGGCGCCCACGACCAGCAGCGACACGACGATGGCGACGAGCCACTTCAGGCGGCTGCGGCCCGGACGGGCAGGCGCGATGGGCACCACCGGCACCGTCGGCACCGGTTCGAACGCCGGGAACGGCGCCGGCGCTGGCACCGCGGGCGCACCAGGGGCCGGGGGCGGGCCCGCGGCGGCCACGCCTGCGGAGGGGAGGCCGTCCGGAGCCGGCGACGCGTACGGTTGGGTCGGATCCTGGTCGGTCATCGGGGTACTCCCACCTAGCGGCGTCCCAGCATGCCCATCGCAGCCCGGCGTCCCGAAGGACCGGCGAGCTGCTTCATGAGCTTCTGCATCTCGCCGAACTGCTTCACGAGGCGATTGACCTCGGGCAGCGAGGTGCCCGAGCCATTGGCGATCCGGCGGCGGCGCGATGCGTTGAGGACCCCCGGGTCCCGTCGCTCACGCGGTGTCATCGAAAGGATGATCGCCTCGGTGCGCTTCAGGTCCCCGCGATCCACCGCCGCCTGGGCTTCCTTGGCCATGCCGCCCATGCCCGGGATCATGGACACGAGCTGGCCCATCGGGCCCATCTTCTGCATCTGGCGCATGGAGTCCAGCATGTCCTCGAGGGTGAACGAGGCCTTGCGGACCTTCTCCTCGAGCTTGGCCGCCTGCTTCTCGTCGAAGGCATCCTGGGCCCGCTCGACGAGGCTCAGGATGTCGCCCATGCCCAGGATCCGGCCCGCCAGCCGGTCCGGGTGGAAGACCTCCAGCGCGTCGGTCTTCTCGCCCGTCCCCAGGAACTTGACCGGGATCCCCGTCACCGCGCCGATGGACAGGGCGGCACCGCCGCGGGCATCGCCGTCGATCTTGGTCAGGATGAGGCCCGTGACCGGCACGGCGCCCGCGAAGCCCTGGGCGACGGTGACGGCCTCCTGGCCCGTCATCGCGTCCACGACGAGCAGCGTCTCGACCGGCTTCGTCGCCGCCGATACGGCGCGGATCTCGTCCATCAGCGCTTCGTCGATCGTGAGCCGGCCGGCGGTGTCGATGATCACGACGTCGCGCCCCGTTCGCTTGGCGGCCTCGATGCCGCCGCGGGCGATGTCCACGGTCGGCGTGCCGACGGGCGCGCGGTGGACAGGGATGCCCAGGCTCCTGCCGAGCGTCTCGAGCTGGTCGGCGGCGGCGGGCCGGTACGGGTCCGCGGCGACCAGCATCGGCTGGCGGCCCATCTTGGCGATGTGCTTCGCGAGCTTGGCGGCCGACGTCGTCTTGCCGGAGCCCTGCAGGCCCACGAGCGCGACCACGGCCGGGTTGCCGACGAGCTTGAAGTTGCGGTCACCCGCCGACAGGAGCGCGGTCAGCTCCTCGTTGACGATCTTCACGACCTGCTGGCCCGCGGTCAGGCTCTCGAGGACCTCCGCCCCGAGCGCGCGTTCGCGCACCCGGGCGATGAAGTCCCTGACAACCTTGAAGTTGACGTCTGCTTCCAGCAGGGCGAGGCGTACCTCGCGCATCGCCGCATCGAGGTCCGCCTCGGAGACGCGCCCGCGCCCCGTCAGGCCCGCGAGGGTCTTCCGGAGGCGGTCGCTGAGGGTATCGAACATGGTGCGGCGGCGACCCTTGGTGATGGTTGAGGTCAGGCCGACCGGCGGACGCCGGGCGGATGGTGCGCGGGTTCTGGCGACACCGAGGCGCATCGAGTGTACGTCATGGTCAATGGGGACGCCCGTGACATGATCGCCGGGGTACGCTCGCGCGGTGACCTCCGACCCGCTCCTCGACCCGATCCCCCCGACCCACGACGCGCTCCCGTCGCGGAGCCTGCGACGGAACCGGGCGTTCATGCTCGTGTGGAGCGCGGCCACGGTCTCCGTGTTCGGCAGCTACGTGACCCGGATCGCGCTGCCGTTCGTCGCGATTCTCACCCTGGGGGCCGGTCCAATCGAGGTCGCGGTGCTGCGAAGCCTGGAGCTGGTCGCGGCGCTCGTCGTCGGGTTCATCGCCGGCGCGTGGGTGGACCGGCTCCGTCGCCGCCCGGTCCTGATCTGGGCCGACATCGGGCGCGCGGCGCTCCTGGGCAGCATCCCGCTGGCGGCCCTCGCCGGATGGCTGACGCTCCCTCAGGTGTTCATCGTGGCTGCAGCCGCCGCCGTTCTCACGACCTTCTTCGACGTGGCGGACCAGGCCTACCTGCCGACGATCGTGCCGCGATCGGACCTGGTTCGCGCGAACGGGGCCCTCGCGGCGACGAGCTCCGCGGTCGAGTTCGCCGCCTTCGGCGTCGCGGGCTTCCTCGTCAACCTGCTGACCGCGCCCATCGCGATCCTCATCGACGGGATCTCGTTCGTCGTCTCGGCCATCCTCCTGGGCTCGATCCGCAGGCCCGAGCCGCCGCCTCCGCCCGCGGCGGACCGGGACCCCGTGACACAAGAGATCCGGGAAGGGCTTCGGCTCGTCATCCACGACCCGGTCCTCCGCGGGCTCGCCGGGGGAATGATGGGCCTGGCCGCGATGTGGGGCATCTTCGGGACGATCTGGCTGCTCTTCGTCGTCGATGAGCTGCGGCTCGACCCGGCGCTGATCGGCGTGATCGCGGCGCTGGGCGGGTTCGGATCCCTGCTGGGGGCCCTCCTCGCGTCGCGAGCGACTGCCCGGTTCGGGATCGGCAACGTCATCATCGCGTCGATGCTGTTCGCGGCCTTCGGCAACCTCCTGATCCCGCTCGCACCCGCCGGGCTGCCACTGGTCGCAATCGCATGCCTGCTGGGACAGCAGCTGATCGGCGACACCGCGGTCACCGTGTTCGACGTGACCGAGATCTCGGTGCGCCAGGCGCGGGTCGGCGACAGGCAGCTGGGACGCGTCAACGCCACGGTCCGGGTCGCGATGGTGCTGGCACAGCTCGTGGCAACACTGCTCGGCGGCCTGCTGGCGGAGCTGATCGGGTTGCGCGGGGCCGCGTTCCTGGCGCCGATCGGGGCGCTGCTCGGTGCCTGGGCGCTGTGGGCCTCGCCGGTGCGCTCCCTTCGGCGGATCGAGGCGCCGCGCGCAGGAGTCCCTGGCTAGTCGAACAGCGCCGCCACGAAGGCCTCGGGGTCGAACGGCAGCAGGTCCTCGGCCTTCTCCCCCACCCCGACGAACCGCACCGGGACGCCCAGCTCCTTCTCGATCGCGAACACGATCCCGCCCTTGGCGGTCGAGTCCAGCTTGGTCAGGACCACGCCCGTGAGACCCACGGCCGCGTGAAACGCCTTCGCCTGGGCCAGGCCGTTCTGGCCGGTGGTGGCGTCGAGGACGAAGAAGGTCTCCACGCGGGCACCGGGCAGACGCTTGTCGATGACGCGCCGGACCTTGACCAGCTCCTCCATCAGGTTCGACTTGGTGTGGAGACGGCCGGCAGTGTCGGCGATGAGGACGTCGGCCCGACGCGCGATCGCGGCGTCCAGCGCGTCGAACACGACAGCGGCCGGGTCCGCGTTCGGCGCATGGGCCACGATCTCCGAGTTGGTGCGCTGCGCCCAGATCCGGAGCTGGTCGATCGCGGCTGCGCGAAACGTGTCCGCGGCGGCCAGGAGGACCCGGCGCCCGTTCGCACGCTCGCGGGCGGCCAGCTTGCCGATGGTCGTGGTCTTGCCGGTGCCGTTGACGCCCACCACGAGAACGATGGCCGGCGCACCCTCCAGCGCGGGCACGGGCTCCCAGTGGGCAGCGTCGCGGGGGGCGAGCAGCTTCGCCAGCTCCTCGCGCACGGCGACTTCCGCGGTGACGTCCCTGCGCCTCCGGGCGCGCTCGACGAGGTCCATGGACAGCGCGGCGCCGACGTCCCCGGTGATCAGCGTCTCCTCGATGTCGTCCCAGTCCGCTCCGTCGCCGACGCCGAAGGCACTGCGGAGACGAGCGCCGAACCCGACGCGGGACTTCTCGAGTCCCTGCTCGAGCTGCTCGGCCTCACGCTCGCGCCGGGCGGCGTCGGCCTTCTCGGCGCTCCAGTCCGCACCCCACGCCCACACGGGGGCGGCTGCCACGGGCTCGGGCAGCGGGGCGGATCCGGGCTCGCGAGCAGGCTCCTGTTCCAGTTCCACCGCGACGCCGGGCTCGAGCTCGGGGTCGAGGTCGAGCGCTGCAATGGCGTCGTCGGCCTCGTCGGCGGGTTGCTGGTCGGGCTGCGGCTCGCTCGAGCCGCGGCGCAGGAAGCGCACGTGTCCTCCGGTCAGCCGGCCGAGCCGCCGGCCGGGATGGCACGCGACTCGATGCGGCGGGTATCCGCGATCGCCTGGGCCTCGTCGAGCCGCAGGCTGATCACGCGGCTGACCGAGTCGTCGCCGACGGTGACGCCGTAGAGCGCGTCGGCAACCTCGATCGTGCCACGGTTGTGGGTGATGACGATGAACTGCGTCTGCTCGGCAAGCTCGCGGAGGGCATCGGTGAACCGGCCGACGTTCGCCTCGTCCAGCGCCGCGTCCACCTCGTCCAGGACGCAGAACGGGGCGGGTCGCACCTGGAGCATCGCGAACAGGAGCGCCACGGCCGTGAGGGTCCGCTCCCCGCCCGAGAGCATGTTCAGCGCCTGGGGCTTCTTGCCGGGCGGCCGGGCCGTGATCTCGATGCCGGTGGACGAGAGGTCCGCGGGATCCGTGAGCGACAGCTTCGCGAAGCCGCCGCCGAACAGCTGCTGGAACCGCGCGTCGAAGGCAACCTCCAGCGCGGCGAACGTCGCCCTGAACTGCGTGGCGATGAGCACGTCGAGGTCTGCGATCAGCGCCCGGGTGCGGGCGATGGCATCCCGCAGGTCACGATCCTGGGCATCGAGCGCGTGGAGCCGGTCCCTCACCGACCGGAACTCGTCCACGGCGAACGGGTTGGCCGCCCCAAGCTCGTGGAAGCGGCGGCGAAGCGTGGCCAGGCGGCCCGGCGACGGCAGGTCGACGCCGGATGGCGCCCCCGCCCAACCTGGTGCGAGGATGTCCAGGGCGGCCTCGAGGGCAGCCGTCTCGGCTCCGGGTGCGTCGGCGATCCGGTCGGTGAAACTCGTCATCGTCGAGTCATCGGCCCGGTCGGTCCTGGCGACATCCGCCGCCTCCGCGGCCGCGCCGTCCCGGGCTGAGGTGCGCTCGAACTCGATCGGGTCCACGCCGGCGGCCTCGGCGAGATGGCGCAGGCCGACCTCACCCAGCCCCGCCAGCTCCACCAGGAGCTGCTCGCGCAGGGCGTCCAGGCCAAGGCGCGCCTCGAGGGCCGCCACGTCGGCGGCCCGAGCCCGGTCATCCGCGGTCCGGAGCCGCTCGCGGGCGGTCATCGCGGCACGCTCGGCCTCCGCCAGGCGGGTCCGTTCCACGCGGTCATCGGCGAGAAGCCCCTCGAGCGCCTCCCGTGCCCGCGTTTCGCGCGCCACGGCCGCGGCCAGCTCTCCGGTCACCACGTCGCGCTCGTCGCCCACAGTCCGCTCCCGGTCCGCCAGCGCCGCCAGGTCCCGTTCGGCCGACACGATCCGGGCCTCGGCCAGTGCCAGCGAGGCCTCGGCGCGGGCCCGCCGTCCCTCGGCGTCGCGCCGCGTCCTCTCGTGGGCGGCCACATCCGAGGCGAGGCGGTCCCGGCGGGTGCGCAGCTCGGCGCCGCGGCCCTCCCAGGCCGCCAGGGCCTCTGTCTCGCTCGAACCGGCTGTCTCGCCAATCCCAATCGACGCCTGCGGTCTCGCCTCGAGCACCTCGAGCGCCGCCGCGGCCCGCGCCGCCTCGAGGGCCAGTCGCTCGGCCTGCGAGGCATGCCAGGCGGCCTCCCGCGCGGCGGCCTCCAGGTCCCGGCCCGCCGCGCGCTCCGCGTCCTCGGCACGCCGGCGGTGAGCCGCAGCGGCGGACTCCGCGCCACGCGCCGCCTCGAGCGCCATCCGCGCCTCCGATGCGGCCGCGCCGGTGATCTTCGTGTCGCGCTCGGCCTCGTCTGCCTCGGCCTGCAGGGCGACCACGTCCCGCTCCAGGCGATCCGCCTGGGCGCGCCGCTCCAGGGGCGAGTCCCCGCGGCCGACCCGGATCGTGAGCGCGTCGAGCACCGCGGAACCGTCCCTGGTGATCGCCAGCCAGCCCAGCGGCAGGACGGGCTGCAGCTCGAGCGCCGCCGCCAGGTCCGGCGCCCAGACCGCGCGGGCCAGGAGCGCCCGGACCGCCCCGTTGGGGTCACGGCGCACCGCGTCCGCCAGCCGTCCGCCGGCCACCCCAGCCAGGACGTCGTCGAGCCGCCGGAGCTCCGCCGGGGACCCTCCGCCGGGGACCCTGCCCGCGCCGGCCAACCGCTCCTGCACCACGACGTGCCCGCGCTCTCCCGCCAGCGAGGCCGCGCCCTGGCGTTCGACCACGTACCCACGAACCACGTCGCCCAGCGCCGCCTCGACCGCGGCCCGCAGCCCCGGGTCCACCCCGAGGTCCTCGTCGACGCGCCGGCCGCCCAGCTTCCGGGCCGCCCGCGCGATCCCCCGCTCCTCCTCCTCGGCCAGCCGGCGCTGGAGCTGCTCCAGGCGGCCGCGGGCTCCGGCCAGCATCGATCCGGCGCGCGCGGCTCGCTCGGCGACCGCCCGGCGCGTGCCCTCCGCGGCATCCGCCTGCGCCCGGGCCACCTCGCGGGCGGCCCCAGCCTCCGCCTCCGCGGCGGTGGCGGCGGCGAGCGCGCACCGCGCCTCGGTCAGGGTGGCCTCGAGACGGACCCGGCGATCTTCCGACCCGGCTGCCTTGCCCTGCTCATCGGCGACCCGGCGCGCCGCTTCCGCGCTGCGGCGGCGGGCGGTCTCGGCCTCGGCTGTCCGGGCGGTCTCCGCGCGCTGGAACGCGGCCAGCTCGTCCCCGCGGGCCCGGCTCGCTGCCCGCAGCGACCCCAGCTCTGCCAGCGCCTCGGCCAGCGCCCGATCCGCCTCACCCAGCGCGGATTCCAGCTCGAGGTCCCGCTCGGCGACGGCCTCGGCCAGGATCCGGCGCTGGACCGCGAGGTC
>DATCGK010000457.1:0-2259 GCA_036508975.1 Candidatus Limnocylindrales bacterium | reverse complement strand
AAGGACGCCGGGCTGGCCGTCGGCCTCCTTGACCGGTCATCGGATTTCACGGCAGTTCTCAACATGCGGCTCGATGAACGGTCCTTCGAGAACGCGCGCCAGCGGATGGCTGCCATCCTCAGTCGGTACGGGAAGGTGATTTTCGACACGCCGCATCCAGTCGCGCAGCGAGCCGACCTGGCCGCCATGACCTGATCGTGCGACCCGGCGTGCCATCATCACGGGGTGCGGATTCCCGACGCCCTGAAATGGCTACGCTCGTCCGTGGAAGGGGGCGCGTGGCTGGACACGCTGCCGCGTCTGGTCCAGGCCTGCACGGCCGTCTGGGACCTCCGGGTCGGAGAGCCCTACGCGACCTCGTCCGTCTCCCTTGCCCTGCCGGCAGGTCGCGCGGACGGCTCCCCAGCGGTCCTCAAGATCCAGCTCCCGGACCGCGAGAGCGAGCACGAGGCGGACGCGCTCGCCCGCTGGGGCGGCGAGGGCGCCGTCCGCCTGCTGGAATGTGATCCGGAGCTGCACGCCCTCCTCCTCGAGCGGTGCGACCCTGGGACACCTCTGTCCGGAGAGGAGCCGGAGCGTGCCCTCGACGTGCTGGTTGGGCTCCTGCCGCGCCTTTGGGTGCCCGCGGGGGCCCCATTCCGACCGCTGGCCCAAGAGGCAGCCTGGTGGGCCGACGGGCTCACTGGACGATGGGAGCGGGCCGGTCGGCCGTTCGAGCGACGGCTCGTCGACGCGGCGCTCGACATGCTGCTCGTGCTGCCGGACTCGCAGGGCGAGCAAGTGCTCCTCCACCAGGATCTCCATGCCGACAACGTCCTGCGCGCGGCCCGCCAGCCGTGGCTGGCCATCGACCCGAAGCCGCTGGCTGGCGAGCGCGAGTTCGGCGCCGCCGCGATCGTTCGCTCATTCGAGCTCGGGCCCGGCCGTCTGGCGGTGCTGCGACGCCTCGATCGCCTGGCCGCGGAGCTCGGGCTCGACCGGGAGCGGGCGCGCGGCTGGACAATCGCCCAGACGGTGGCCTGGTCGTGCGACAGCGACGACGCGGCGCAACACGTGGAGACGGTCCGCTGGCTCCTGGAGCCGAGGAGGGTTGGTTCCAGGCCGGCCCTCCATCGCTGACGTCGCCTCGGGGCCCGCCCTGGGCCATCAGCGGGGTCGTCGTCGACCACCGGCGTTCCGGGTTCGCCTGCAGGTCACGCGGCGGACGGGCCTCGGATGCCTGCACCGTGCCAAGAGATGGCCCACGGGGCGACGCCGCGCTGCAAGACGCATGGCAGCGCGGGGCTGCGATCACCAGGTCGGTCGGGCGGATTGTGGTCGCTCACGATGGCAACCTCGTGACCGGCGCGAAGACGGCATCGACTCGAGAACTACCCGCGGCAGCCTGGCCGCTGTGGCCCGGCTGCCGGCCTACTCCACCAGATAGTCCCGCAGCTTGCGGGAGCGGGACGGGTGGCGCAGCTTCCGCAGCGCCTTCGCCTCGATCTGGCGGATCCGCTCGCGGGTGACGTTGAACTCCTTGCCAACCTCCTCAAGGGTGCGGGCGCGGCCGTTCTCCAGCCCGAAGCGGAGTTGGAGGACACGGCGCTCACGGCCGGTCAACGAGTTGAGCACGGCCGCCACCTGCTCCTTGAGGAGCTGGTTCACCGCGGCCTCGGCCGGGGCCAGCGCGGCGGGGTCCTCGATGAAGTCGCCGAGGGTTCTGTCCGCCTCCTCGCCGATCGGCGTCTCGAGCGAGACGGGCTTCTGGGAGGCCTTGATGATCTCGCGGACCTTGTCCGGGGTGACCACGACCTCCTGGCCGCGCGACATCGCCTCGGCGATCTCCTCCACGGTCGGCTCGCGGCCCAGCTCCTGGAGGAGGTTGCGCGAGACGCGGTGGAGGCGGTTGATCGTCTCGATCATGTGGACCGGGACCCGGATCGTGCGGGCCTGGTCGGCGATCGCCCGGGTGACAGCCTGGCGGATCCACCACGTGGCGTAGGTGGAGAACTTGAAGCCCTTCTCGTAGTCGAACTTCTCGACCGCCCGGATGAGGCCGATGTTGCCCTCCTGGATGAGGTCCCGCGAGACGTGGAGCAGGCGGTTGATCGACTCCACCATGTGGACCGGGACCCGGATTGTGCGGGCCTGGTCGGCGATCGCGCGCGTGACGGCCTGGCGGATCCACCACGTGGCGTAGGTGGAGAACTTGTAGCCCTTCTCGTAGTCGAACTTCTCGACCGCCCGGATGAGGCCGATGTTGCCCTCCTGGATGAG
>DATCGK010000456.1:0-3609 GCA_036508975.1 Candidatus Limnocylindrales bacterium | reverse complement strand
TCCCGCCGGTCGCGGGCGATACGCGGGCCGGGCTCGTCGCCCGCGGGGCGCTCGTCGTGGGGCTGGTCGCGGCGCTCACCGGCCCCGCCATCTACACGGGCGCGACGATGGGCAAGGCGCTGGCCGGCGGCGATCCGGCGGCGGGCCCGGCGAACGGCCCCTTCGGCGGCGGATTGGGCGGCGGTCTTCGGCCGAGCCCCAGTGGCTTCCCCGGCGACCCCGCGGGCACCAACGACGCCCTGGCGCAGTACTTGGTGGCGAACCGTGGCGAGGCGACCTGGCTCGTCGCCGTCTCGTCCGCCAGCCAGGCCGGGCCGCTCCAGCTGCTGACGGGGGTGCCCGTGATGGCCATGGGCGGGTTCATGGGATCCGATCCCGCTCCCACGCTCGCGCAGCTCCAGGGCTACGTTCGCGATGGCAGCGTCCGGTTCGTTCTTCTCGGCGGCCGTGACGCTGGTCCGGGCGGGTTCTTCGGGGGCGACGGGCAGGGCAGCGTGGCCGGCGAGCGGACCGCGTGGGTCACTGCGGCATGCGCCCCGGTCGACGTCCCGGGCGTGTCCGCGACGCTCTACGACTGCGCCGGGGCAGGCTGACCACGGCCGGGTGGGCAAAGCCTCTCAGCGGGCTCTCATCGCTGCCGGGCACGATCCCGGCATGAGCTCGACGCCCGCTGTCCGACCGCGCCCGGTTCCGCTGCCGCGCACGTGGGGCATCCGCCCTCGGGACGTCGTTGCGCTCCTGGTCGCGAACGGCGTCTTCATCCTGCTGATGTGGATCCGTCACGGCGGCCTCGAGGAGCTCCGCTCGCTGGGCGGCACCATCACGGCGCTGGGGCAGCTGGCGGCGCTCGAGGGGACGTACCTCGCCCTGCTCGGGCTGGTGCTGATGGGCCGCAGCCCCTGGCTGGACGAGGCGTTCGGGATGGACCGGTTGGCGCGGGCACACCGCTGGCTCGGGTTCGCCACGGTCTGGCTGATCGGCTGCCACATCGTGCTGACCGTCACCGGCTACGCGCTGGGTGACGGGCAGGGCGTCATCGCGGAGCTGGTGACCCTCGTGTGGACCTACCCGTTCGTCCTGTGGGCCGTCGTCGGCTTCCTCCTGTTCGTGCTGCTGGCCATCACGTCGATCAGGGCCTCGCGCCGGCAGCTGTCGTATGAGTCGTGGTACTTCCTCCACCTCTACGCCTACCTGGCGATCGCCCTCGCCTTCCTCCACCAGCTGTTCACCGGCGTGGACTTCATCCACGACCAGCTGGCGGCCATCTACTGGATCTCCCTCTACCTGCTGGCGGCGGCGCTGGTTCTCGTCTTCCGGGTGGGCCAGCCGCTCGCCACGTCCCGGCGCCACCGGCTGCGCGTCTCGGCCCTGGTCCCCGAGGCGACCGGCGTCACGTCGATCTACCTCGCCGGGCGGGACCTGGGCCGCCTGCCCGTCCGGTCCGGCCAGTACTTCGTCGTCCGGTTCCTGACCCGCGACGGCTGGTGGCGGGGCCACCCGTTCTCGCTCTCGTCCGCACCCAATGGCCGGTGGCTCCGGATCACCGTGAAGGCTCTCGGCGACGACAGCACGCGCCTGCAGCGGATCCCGATCGGGACGGCCGTGTTCGTGGAAGGACCCTACGGGATCCTGACCGGGGCACGCAGGTCACGTCGCAAGGTGACCCTCATCGCCGGCGGCATCGGCATCGCCCCGATGCGGGCCCTCATGGAGTCCCTCGCGGCGCGGCCCGGCGATCTCACGCTGCTCTACCGGGTCCGCCACGAGGCGGACATCGTGTTCCGCCAGGAGCTGGACGTGCTTGCCGCGCGCCGCGGTGCCAACGTCCACTACCTGCTGGGACGGCGGACGCGAAGCCCGTCGTCCAACCCGATCGGGCGCAAGGCGATCGCCCGCCTCGTCCCGGATATCGCTCAGCATGACGTCTACGTGTGCGGGCCCGCGGACATGATGCAGGCAGTGGAGGAATCCCTCCGCGAGCTGGGCGTGCCCCCGGGCCAGGTCCACGCGGAGCGGTTCTCCTATTGAGCCGCCACTGCTGAGCTTCCGCTCCGGAGTCCTGCCGGGCTCTCAGGCCCTTCTCAGCCAGCCTTGCCAATCTTCCCCGGAACACGCACCGAGTCCCGTCCCATGGAGAACCCACACATGCCGAAGCGTGGCGCGTTCGCTCTCGGGCTGACGGCGCTGGCGCTCGTCCTGCTCCTCAACTTCCAGACGCCATCCCTGTCCCCGGCCTCGGCCACCGGGCCGGGCACGGGCGGGACCGGCGGTGGGACGGGCTCGACGCGGACCGGCGGGACCAGCAATGGCACCGGCGGGACCAGCGGCACCGGCGGGACCAGCAATGGTGGCACCAGCAACGGCAACGGCGGCACCAGCGGCGGCGGCAACGGCACCAGCGGCGGCAGCAACGGCACCGGGCCGACGGCTACCACCGCGGGCGAGCGCACGGTGAACGGGCCCGTGGTCGGCACGCGGTTCGGCTCGGTGCAGGTCGAGGTGACCCTGGACGGGACGAAGATCGTCGACATAACCGCGCTCCAGTTGCCGAACGGCGACCGTCGCACGGACCAGATCTCGTCGTACGTGGAGCCGATCCTGCGCACGGAGGCGCTGCAGGCGCAGAGCGCGAACATCGACGGGATCTCCGGCGCGACCTACACCAGCAACGCCTACGCTCGGTCGCTGCAGGCGGCGCTCGACAGCGCCGGCACCTGACGCCCGGCCGAGCCGCACTCGCCGTGGACGCGCCCCGCCAGGTCCGCGTCGAGCACGTGATGGGGACGACTGTCTCGATCGACGTGCGCCCGCCGTTCATCGCGGAGTCCTCGCTGGACGAGGTCATTGCCTGGTTCCACGACGTCGACCGGCGGTTCAGCCCCTGGCGCGAGGACAGCGAGGTCACGCGCGTCGGGACCGGCGAGCTGGCGTTCGAGGATGCGAGCCCGGACGTCCGTGCCGTGTTCACGCTGGCCGATGTGCTCCGGGACGCGACCGACGGCTACTTCGACGCAGCCGGTCACCGGTCGGACGGGCGACGGGACCCGACGGGCGTCACCAAGGGCTGGGCCGTTGACGAGGCCCTCCACATCCTGCGGCTGGCCGGCGCTCGCAACGTGCAGGTGACCGCGGGTGGCGACCTGGTTGCCGCCGGCGAGCCCGAGCCGGGACGCCCGTGGCGGATCGGGATCCAGCACCCCGGGGAGCCGGACCGCGTGGCCGCGGTGCTCGGCGTCTCCGGCCTGGCGGTCGCGACGTCCGGGCTGTACGAGCGCGGCGGGCATATCCGCGACCCGCACACCGGCGAGGTGCCGACGGCCCTGCGCAGCATGACCGTCGTAGGCCCATCGCTGGCCATTGCGGACGGGTTTGCGACGGCGGCCTTCGCGATGGGGGAGCGGGGTGTCGCTTGGGTCGCCCGGCAGCGCGGGTTTGGGGCGCTTGGCATCACGTCGGACGGCCGGGTCACCTGGTCGCCGCTCATCAACGAACTGCTCGCGGCGGCCGGCTGAGGTCCGGGGAGCGTTCTCACAGTGGTCTCACGCGCGAGTCGTTGAATCGGGGCATTCGATCCACTCCATGTCACCCAGGAAGTCCCCCAGTGACCCT
>DATCGK010000455.1:0-7347 GCA_036508975.1 Candidatus Limnocylindrales bacterium | reverse complement strand
ACGGCGATGATCCAGGCGCGCACGTGGCGCCCGCGGATCCCCTCGGCGACGGCGTGGGTGATGCGCGTCGAGACCGGATCTGCCACCACGATGGGACGGTCCATCGGCCGATGCTAGCAGCGGGCCGCTGGGCCGCGTCGGGTCCTTCCGCGGGAGAAGCCCTTCAGGTCGGTCTTTGTCATCAGGCCCGTGGTTGTCATCAGGCCCGTCGTTGTCATCAGGCCCGTTGACACGGAGGAGGGGCGCGTCAGCGGCTAGATCCCCTCGCGGCCCCGGAAGCCATCGGGGATCACGGCGTCCGGGTGTCGCAGCCGGACCCAGTCGTGGAGTGCCCACCAGGACGTCTTGAAGCCAAGCCCATCCCAGGGGATCGTGCCCGCGGCGAACGCACGGACCTCCAGCGCCTCCGGCGTGGTCCGCGCCGTGCCGCCCACGATCCGCGCCTCGAACACCAGCGTGACGACCGCCGCCTCGAGCCGCGAGTAGATCCCGACCAGCTCCCCCGGGCTGACCAGGAGGCCCGTCTCCTCGAGCGTCTCGCGGATCGCCGCCTCGGCCACCGTCTCGTCCACCTCGAGGAAGCCGCCCGGCTGCGCCCACGCTCCGTACGCGGGCTCGATCCCCCGCCGCAGCAGCACCACCTCACCCGAGTCCGTGACCGGGAGCGTGGTGACCACCACGCGTGGGTTGACGTAGGCGATGTGCCCGCAGGCCGTGCAGGCCAGTCGCTCGCGGTTCTCCTCTGGCGGCGTCGCGAGTACCAGCGCCCCGCCGCACCGGGTGCAGTAGCGGAACGACCCAGTCAGCCAGGCCGGCGCGCCGCCGCCCGAGGCGATGTCCGTGGAGCGTCCGTCCGGGCCGCGCCCCAGCGCCTCGGCCGCGCGCCGTTCCTCGTCGTCCAGCCGCCGCTCGGTCACGTCAGGCTCCCAGCACGAGGACGCCTGCCGCGGCGATCGAGGAGCACCAAGCCGGGTTCCCAGCGCTGGTCGTTCATGGAACCGAGTCTATCGGCTATGGCCGCTCGTGCGACCTCGAGGATCGGGAAGTCCGAACGGCTGCGCAGACGATCCCGACCACGAATGGCGATGGGGTCAGGTATCAGTACGTCTCGACGTCGCCCGGCTCGACGCCAAGCGTGTCCGCGATCGCCCGAAGCGTCGCCCCGCGTGGCCGAACCACCTCTCCCCGTTCGATGCGGGCGATCTCCTTCTGGCTGATGCCAGGAATCTCCCCACGAGCCACGCCCTTCTGGAGCCGAAGGCGTCGCAGGGCAGCGCCGAACGACGAATCCGTGTCCAATCGTCGCTGCCGTGCACGGCCACGGTAGTCACGATCGAACTCGTAGAGGATGGCATCCAGGGCCGCCTCGTATTGTCCCAGCCGGACCGTGAGGCCGCTGTCGATGATCTCGGCGTCGGCGAAGTCCGGCGAGACTCCCCGGGGCGTCGGCCTGAACCAGGACCAGGTAACGACTGTCCGCTCGAGATCGCCTCGAATGATGACAACAGCCTGTCGCGCCGGACTCACGAGAACGCCGAGCGCAAGGTCGCCCCGATCCGGGGACGTGAGCACGGCCCGCAACGCATCGTGCCCGAGGAAGCTCGCAGCTGGTCCCGTCACCACGGCGAAGAAGAGCGCCTCGAGGTACTCGCGCAGGGTGTTGTCGATGTCCTCCGTCACCAGGAGGCGATCCCGGCCCAGGCGATCCCCCGCGCCGAAGCGCTCGGTAAGGGCCGCGGAGGTGGCGACCCAGCAGCCGGATCGAGCGGAGACGCGGAGGTTGAACAGGCCTCGGTCCACGATCGTGAGCCGAGGATAGTGTTCCTCCTGGTTGCCCTCAGCCTCTTCCTGATCCGGTGCACCGGCCAGATCCAGGACCATGGTCAATCTTCCTCTCGGGGGCCGACGGGATTCTCGGGATAGGCGGCGTCCCAATGCCTGACGAGATCGGCATGGTGGGTGGTCAACACGGTCAGCAACTGGCTCGGAATCTCCCTCGTATCAGGTTGGGCGTCCATGAACTGGCGAGACCGGAGGTCCCAGCGCCAGCATCGATTCCCGCGGATCACGGTGGCGTGAGGTGGCTCTACCCGCTCGCGATCGCGGATCTTGACTTTCCAGCCCTCATTCGACAGCCGCTCAGGGAGAGGAAGCTGCAGCGGCATCACCGTCTCCCCAAGTTGTCGACAAAGCAATTATGTCCTCTTGGCTATGGTTGTCAAGTAGGACATATGGATGTCGGCTCGGCCCTCGTCGGTCTCAGGCCGGAACCCGGTCCCGCCTCCGTCAACGATGGCGGGGGGTGCCCCCCATTGTTCGGGTGCGTCGGAGAATCGGAGTATGAGAGAGCCACTTCGCTGGGCCTTGACGGGCGGCGTCGAGTCCGGTGGAGACGCTGCCCGACGAGTCGGCGCCGCGAGTCCTAGCCCAATGGCTCCGCGTTCGACGGGTCGGCCAGGATCGCGTCGGTCTGCGCCGCGCGGTAGGCGGCCAGCCGGGCGGCCAGCGCCGGGTCGGAGAGGGCCAGGATGGAGACCGCCAGCAGGGCCGCGTTCTCCGCGCTGCCGATCCCAACGGTCGCGACGGGGATCCCGCGCGGCATCTGGACGATCGAGAGAAGCGAGTCCAGACCGCCGAGGCTCGGTGTCGGGATCGGCACGCCGATCACCGGCAGCGTCGTCTTGGCGGCGATGACCCCCGCGAGGTGCGCCGCACCACCGGCGGCGGCGATGATGACGCGGATGCCGCGGCCGGCCGCGGTCTCGGCATAGCGGGCCACGAGATCCGGCGCCCGGTGCGCGGACGCGACCCGCAGCTCGCACGGCACGCCGAGCTCGGTCAGCAGGGCCTGCGCCTTCTCGAGGATCGGGAAGTCCGAACGGCTGCCGCAGACGATCCCGACCACCGGCGCCGTGTCGCCCATCTCGCCAATCCTCCAGAGCGGCGTCTCGCGCCCATGCTTCGCCCTCACGGGAACACCCGGCGCCCGGACGTCGTGGGCAAGTGTAGGTGAGTCGCCCGCCAGGGAACGGTCGGTCGGTCGCCGGGGAACGGTCAGTCGGTCGCCGGGGAACGGTCAGTCGCCCGGTGGCTCTCCGGGTGTGTGATGGGACGACCAGCCGCGTGGGGGCCTCTTCGTCGCTCCGCATGGTCGCCCAGGTGATGCGTGGATCAGCGTCCTGCCATCGCCACCAGGCATCGACGTGCCTGCACTGCGATGCCGTCAACGAGCGCTGCGACGACCGATGAGTCGAACGCGGTGATCATCGGGTCGTGCGCCGCATCCGCGATCGCGTCAGGCAGGGTCCTGCACAGCTCGATCGCGCGCGCCCGCATCGCGCCGGCGGGCAAGCGCAACTGGCTGCCCGCGCGGTTCCAGTGGTCGAGGACCGGGAAGATGTCAGCCTCGCCTCCCAAGGTCATCGCCATCTTCACGTGGCGTTCGCGGCGTGGCTCGTGATAGGGCAGCCACGAACTCACGTCGTAGAGCGGGGCAAGCTCGGCACGGCCACCGCGGTGGAGCAACGAGTAGTTCTTGGCGTGAGCGTCGGTGCCAACGATGATCCAGTTGAGCGCGAGCGCCTCCGCGAAGCGGCGTGTCGAGGGTTCGGCGTCCTCGAACCGCATCGTGGTGCGAAACAGCTCAACGATCTCCTTCGGCGATGGGCCACCATCGATCTGATACTTCATGGTGGGCGGAAGACCCATCGCCTGACAGAGGTCCTCCTGATGAATCCTGTTCAGGCTGCCGTCGATCCACTCGCGGTCGTAGCGCTCGACGACGAGTGCTGTCTCGCCGGCAAAGGTGCGGATTGTTGTCGTGGCCGCACGCACACCGACGGCGTGGGCCGCCGCAAGGCACAAGTGCTCATTGAGGTCCTGGCCGTCCATGACCGCTGCGGGCTTGAGGATGTGGGTTGTTGCGGCGGTGCCCGACGGCCGCCCCCACTGATCCTTCTCCTGGCGTAGGGCGATCTTCCTTTGCATGCCTGCGAGGCTGAACCGCCCCGCATTCTCGGGGCCAAGGGTGACAACACCGCGCGCTTGAACCTCACGCAGCAGGGCGGCGACAGTCTGGTCGTCGAGCCATTCGACGTGCCCGCCACGCGCAAGGTGCTTGTCCACGCCCGGCTCGGGCACGAAGGTGAATGCCCCGGCGGTGTCTTCGCCGATCGGCGAGCCGAGGAGGAAGAAGGGCGAGGTGGAGCGGACGCCGAAAGTCGTCGCAATCTGCGTGCGGACCTTGTCGTCGTCAGGCAGCAGGCCCCACAGGAAGTTCGTGACGACGGGGCGCGCTGCGGTGTCGGTATGAGACGTTTCGGCAACGGGGAGGGTGACCGAGAGCGGCGTGGCGTCACTGCTCGCCGCGTAGGCGTCGTCGTACGTGAGCCGGAGGCGGTTGCGGTCGAGCCTGGTGATCCGCCCTGCGATCGTGCCGTTGGCGATCATGACGAGGTCGGCGTCGGTGGGCGGCATCCTAATGCGCGTCCGGTTCGGGGGCGCGATCCGGGAGCGTGGCCTCAAGGTCGATCTCGAGCACGTTGAGCACGCGCAGAACGAGGCCGATCTCGGCGGTCGACTTGCCCGTCTCGAATCTGCCCACCCAGCGGCGCGACACTCCGATCCGCTGTGCGAGGTCCTCCTGCGTCCAGGAGCGAGCCATGCGCTCGCTCCTGACGACGGCGGTGAGTGCCGCGAGCGTATTGACGTGTCTCGTGCGCATCATGATCCCCGGTGGTGTGATCGCCAGGTTCGGATCGCAGGAATGGGATCGAACGGTCCCATGGGCAGAATGGGATCGAACGGTCCCATTGTCAAGATGAGATCGAACGGTCCCACCGCCATCCTCACGCTCCGCCGACGACGACCAGTCAGCAGGGGCCGGACGGCAGGTCGGCCCGCGCGGCAGGTTCGCGGCCCCGATTCCCGCCTCCCGCGCTGTTATCCTCGGGCCATGCTGCACGGCGGACCCGGCCCCTACGGCGTGGCGGCGCCGCGGATCCTCATCGTGGACGACGACCCGAACCTGCTGGTGATCCTCGCCGAGCAGCTCAAGGGCGATGGCTACGAGGTCCAGACCGCGCGCGACGGCGAGGAAGCCCTGCGCCGGCTCGCCCAGTCCTGGCCGGACCTGCTGATCATCGACATGCTGATGCCGCGCATGGATGGCCTGACACTGGCCCGCGAGGTCAAGGCGCGGGCCGACCTGCCGATCATCGTGCTCTCGGCGATCGACACCGCGGACTCCAAGGCGGACCTGCTCGAAGAGGTGGCCGAGGACTACGTCACCAAGCCATACCACTACCCGGAGCTGCGGGCCCGGATCACCCGCGTGCTGCGGCGGCTGGGGGATCGCGTGCCGCGCCAGCGCCTGGACCTGGGCCCGAACCTCGCGCTGGAGCTGCACCGCCGCGAAGCAATCGTGAGCGGCAACGTGGTCTCGCTCACGCCCACCGAGTCCCGGCTCCTCTACGCCCTTGCAGCCAACCTGGGCCAGACCGTCACCACCGAGACGCTCCTCGCCCGCGGCTGGGCCGACACCGAGGACGCGGACCCCAGCTACGTCTGGGTGACGATGCGGCGCCTCCGCCAGAAGGTGGAGGTGGACCCGAACAAGCCCGCCCACCTGCTGACCGTGCGCGGTATCGGGTACCGGCTGATCGGCGCGGCCGAGCCCATCGTCTCGTGAGCCGCTTGCTCGCGAGCCTGCCGTGAGCATGGAACCTGCGCAGGCGCCCGGAACCGGAACGGATGCTGCCGGGACGAGCACCAAACCCGGGACGGGGACGAACACCGGTGACCTCCCCGTCTACCGCAGCGCCGGCCTCGGCTTCCGGACCCGGCTGACGCTTGGCCTCATCGTGGCCGCCGTCCTGCCCGTGGCCGCCTTCGGGGTCGTGGTGCTGCTGGCGACCGGGGCGGGCGACGACGCGAGCTCCAACCTGACCCGGGGGCTCCTGTTCGCGGTCGCGATCGCGGTGGTGTTCGCCGTCCTGCTGGCGGCTGCCCTCGCCGCGGACCTCGGGGCACCCCTGCGCGCCATCGCGAGATCCGTGGAGCGCGTCTCCGCCGGCGACCTGGCCACCCGCCTGGAGCTGCCGGGCGACGACGAGTTCAGCCGCCTGGCCGAGAGCCACAACCGCCTGGCGGGCAACCTCGAACGACGCAACCGGGAGCTGCGGCGGATCCTGGACGCCCTGGAGGGGATCACCCTTCGCGAGCGACCCGAGACAATTGCGCTCCAGGCCGGCGCCCGGGCGCGCGAGGCCTTCGGGATGATCGACTGCGAGATCCTGCTGGTGGACCCGCGCGAGATCCCGGCCGAGGAGGTCGTGCCCGGCGACCCGGTGCCCGTCCGGGCGGAGCTCTCGGCAGTGGGCGAGGTGCTCGGCGTGGCCGTGGGGCACCTGCCGGCCACCCGTCGCTGGGAGCGGGCGGACCAGGACCTGTTCGAGCTATTCGCCATCGAGGTCTCGGCGGCCCTTCGCAACGCCCAGCTGTACGCTCGGGTGGAGGACCAGAACCGCCGCCTCCTGGCGCTGGACGAGACCAAGGACGACTTCCTCCGGGGTGTGTCGCACAACCTCCAGACCCCCCTCGCCAGCATCCGCGGCTACGCCCAGCAACTTGAGGCGGAGGCACCGGACCGCCGCCTCGGGATCATCACGGAGCAGGCCGACCGGCTGTCACGGATGGTCCGCCAGCTGCTCACCGTGAGCCGGATCGAGTCCGGGTCTCTGCGGCCGCGGCTGGAGGTGTTCGCGCCCGCACCCCGCGTTCGTCGGACGTGGGAGGCCCTGGGCGCCGCGGACGTCCCCTTCTCGCTCGATGACCGCTCCGCCGGCTGGCTGGCGCTCGCGGACCCGGACCAGCTGGACCAGGTGCTGTGGGCGATCCTCGACAACGCCGTCCACTACGGCGGGCGCACGGCCATCGAGGCGACCGTCATGGTCGATCCCGAGACCGAGCTCGTGTCGATCACCATCGCGGACCACGGAACCGGCATCGGCGACGACGACCGGGAACGCCTGTTCCTGCGCTACGAGCGCGGTGCCGGACGGCCCAGCGGCGAAGGCTCCGGCCTGGGCCTCTACGTCTCGCGCGAGCTGTGCCGGGCGATGAGCGGGGACCTCGTCCTGGAGCCGGCCACCGCCAGCCGGGGCACGGCCTTCACGATCACGCTCCCCGCGGAGGCCGCCGAGGAGTCCTGACCGCGGCTTGGAGGCTCGCCGGGGCCGCTCGAGTGGTGGTGGAAGCCCAGGGTTCTCCTTGTACCCAACAATGCCATCAATCGTGCTATTCTGCATGCATTATTAGGTAGATTATCGTTGGGATAAGTAGATGCGC
>DATCGK010000454.1:0-3122 GCA_036508975.1 Candidatus Limnocylindrales bacterium | reverse complement strand
CGCCGGAGCCGACGGCGACGACCTTGATCTTGTACGTCGGGTTGTCCTTCTCGAACGCGGGGATCAGGACGTCGAACAGCCCCGAGTCCTGCGTCGACGTGGTCGACGCCAGGATGACGTCACTGACCTTGGGTGCGGAGGTCGTCGGCGCAGAAGGCGCCGAACAGGCCGCAAGTGACATAGCGAGGATGCCCGAGAGGACAACCCCGATCGCCCGCCGGATGCCCGGCGGCGTGAGAGATTGGCGCATGGTGTCTCCTTTCCGAGCACGGGAGGCTGCGGGGTTTCCCTTCGCAGCCCTATGTGTCCCGGAAGCCATGGCAACGCGCCTGTCGCTGTAGGCCGGTCCGGGATCGGAGATGTGCCGCTGCGGCGGCACGGCTTGGAGCATACACCTCGCACTCCGAAGAACGGAAGGCGACCGGGCGCTAGGCCAGCTCCCGCCGCAGGTGGTCCACCAGCGCTGAGGCCGCCCGTGAGCGGACGCCGCGCGGGAGCACCGCGTAGAAAGGTCGCTCGACCGGGAAGCCCGGCGCCGGCACCCGTGCGACGGTGCCCAAAGCGAGCGCCTTGTCGGCCATCCAGTGGCTGACGACGCCGACGCCCATGCCGCCTTCCACCGCGTTCACGATCGCCTCGCTGGTCCCCAGCTCCATCACGACGTTGAGCTCGGACGGGTCGACGCCCCCGTCGCGCAGCGCCTGCTCGAACACCATACGGGTGCCGGAACCGGTCTCGCGCACGATGAACGGGTGCTCGGCGACCTCAGCCAGCGGCACGGTCGGGCGACCCGCCAGCGGGCTGTCGACCGGGCAGATCATCAGCAAGCGGTCGGTGCCCATCTCCTCATACTCGACCTTGGCGCCGGCGATGCGCGCTCCGGTCATGCCGAGATGCGCCTCTCCGGACTCGACCCGCTCGACGACGTCGGCCGAGTCGTAGACGCGCAGGGAAACGCTGACCTCGGGATACGCGCGCAGGAACGAGCCGAGCAGCCGCGGCAGGATGTACTGGCCGGGCGTGGTGGAGACCGCCAGCTCGAGATGCCCTCCTACCGTGTCGGAGAGGCGCTCGATCTCGCTGCGCGCCCCGTCGAGCTCGCTCATGACGCGCCGGGCGAACGGAAGCAGGGCGCGGCCGGCCTCCGTCAGCTCGACCTTGCGGTAGCGGCGCTCCAGAAGTGTGGCGCCCAGGTCCGATTCCAGCCCCTGGATCTGCATGGTCACAGCGGGCTGCGACAGTCCCGTGGTCCTCGCCGCCCCGCTGAACGAGCCGTGGTCGACCACCGCGACGAACGCCCGCAGCTGGTTGATGTTCATTGAGAGGCCCTTCAGTCTCGGTGATACGTTCGCTTCGAACTATCAGGTATTCGAATCATACCCGCATCCTCGGGCCGCGCGGGGTGGTCGCGTCCGATGTGGGTATACTTCGTGCGAACGGTTCTCACGAAGGGATCCCGCCTGTGACCGAGCGTCCGTTCGCCGCCTCGAACGACCTCTTCGCCCGCGCGTATGCGGGCGGGCGTTCGAGCGCGCAACGTGTGGCCGTGGCGCAGGCGGTCGGACGCGCGGCGGGTGCGTTCACGGTCGATGGCCTGACCGCACTCGTCCGCGAGCAGGATCCGGGCGTCTCGAAGGCGACGGTCTACCGCTGCGTGTCCGCGATGGCCGCGTCGGGCTACCTCACGCGCATCGGGGACCGCGACGGCGCAGCGCTGTGGGTCCGCTGCGATGCCGACGGCCACCACCACCACCTCGTGTGCACCTCGTGCGGAGCGACCGCACACACCGCCTGCCCGGTCGACGCCGATGCGCTCGCCGCGTCGGCTCCCGAGGGCTTCACCATCACCTCGCACGATGTCCGTCTCTACGGGCTGTGCGCTTCGTGCTCCGGGCGCGTCCAGCGGGCAGGGGGCTGAGCCGTGTCGCACATCCACATCCCCGACGGCGTCCTCCCCGCGTGGCTCGTGGCCCTGGGCTGGATCGCGGCGCTCGCGCTCGTGTGGTTCGCCTCATCCCGGGCGCGCCGCGCCGACGTGCGCCGCAAGGTGCCGCTGCTCGGGGTGGTCGCCGCGCTCGTCCTAGTGGCGATGTCGACCGAGGTCGTCCCGATCGCGTACCACGTGAATCTGACGGTCGTGGCGGGCGTGCTGCTCGGCCCGTGGCTCGGAGCGATCGCGGCGTTCATCGTCGTGATCATGCTGGCGCTGCTCGGGCACGGCGGCGTGACCGTCATCGGGCTGAACACGCTCATGATCGCCGCGGAGATGGCGATCGGTTGGGGGCTGTTCCGGCTGCTGGCCCGGGCCTTCGGGCGCCGGCACGTGGGCTGGGCCGCGGCGGTCGCCACCGTCGTCACCCTCGCGATCACGACCACCGCGCTCGTCGGCCTCGTGGCGCTCGCCGGCGGCGGGGCAGCCACCGGGCGCGAGACCGGAGCACTCGACCCGCGCTCGCTCACCTTCGCGAACCCGCTGTCGGGCGGCATCGTGTCCGTCAACACCTTGCGGGGCGAGGCCGCGCCGGTCGCGCCCGCCGCTCCCCTCTCGGTCGCGCGCTTCGCGACCGTGGTCTACACCCTCGGGCCGATCGGTTGGGTGCTCGAGGCGCTCGTGACGGCCGCCGTCCTCTCCTACGTGGCCCGGGTGCGCCCGGGTCTCGTGTTCGGCGAGGCCGTCATCGAGGCCGAGCGCAGGCCCGCCGGCGACGAGGGGACGCACTGACATGGACGTGCGCGCCATCGACCTCTGCGCGACGACGGGCGGTTCGCGCCTGCACGGGGCCTCGCCGGTCACGAAGCTCGTCGCGTTCGCCTTCGTGCTGACGGCCGTGGTCGTCCAGCAGAACCTCTTCGTCGTGCTCGCCTGCCTGCTGCTGCTCGTGGCGCTCGCCGTCGGCTCGAGGCTCCCCGCCCGCCAGGTCTTCGGGCTGGCGGCCTATCCGGCGATCTTCTCCCTTGTGTTCGCCTTCGCGGCCGCGCCGGACGCGTTCACCGGCGCCATGTTCGTGGTGCGTGCGGTCGCCGCCTCGCTCGCCGCGATCGTGCTGCTGTTCGTCACACCCTACCCGCAGCTGTTCGCTCCCCTGCAGCGGGTGCTGCCCGAGGTCGTCGGCGATGCGCTG
>DATCGK010000453.1:0-4351 GCA_036508975.1 Candidatus Limnocylindrales bacterium | reverse complement strand
CGAAGGAGCCGTGGACGTTCGCCCAGGCGACCACGAGCAGGGGCGCGAGCCAGACAACGCGGGGGTTCCGGTGGCGGCGGGCCACCAGGAGCAGGAGCAGGGCGAAGATCGCAATCGAGATCAGCTGCGGACGTCACCGCTGGAGGATCGTTCCCATCCCGCGGGACACGGCCTCCGCCAGGATCGCGGAGCCGAACACCACGTCGGCCAATCCCGTGCCGAGGTGCGTGGTCACGACCCGCCCCTCCGGCCGCTCCCACCCGAGCACGTCCCCGATCATCGCGGCCGGGTCCGGGTAGCCGTCGAAGTTGCCGATCTCCCGGTTGGCCAGGAACTGGGCCGTGTGATCCACCACGAACAGCGCCGCGTCCCGGGCGACCTCCGCCGCGCAGTACGTGGCGTAGTCCACCGGGACCACCAGGACGTTCGGCACCAGCCAGGCGTTGGTCATGACCTGGCGCTCGGGCGGCGCCACGAACGAAGCCACGGTGACCACGACGCCGGCTCCGTCGACGGCCTCGCGCGCGGTGGCCGCCACCCGCACCTCGCCGATCCCCGGGGTGTCGCGCGCGAGGACGGCCAGGGCCTTGGCCCGGGCTGGGTCCCGGTCGAACACGGTGAGCGTCACGCCCGGCAGCACGTGGCCCAGGACCGGCACGTGGCTTCGCCCCTGTACGCCGGCCCCGATCAGCGCCGCGCGCGGCACGCCGCCGCCTCCCACCGGTGGCGCGAACGCCCGGATCGCCACGCCGCTGGTTGCCGCCGTCCGCTCCGCCGTGATCGGCCCTGCGTCCATGATCGCGATCGGCGCCGTGGTGACCGGATCGTTGAGCACCAGCACGCCGTAGATCCCCAGCAGCCCCGCCGCGTTGTTGGCCGGATTGCCCGAGACCCACTTCATGCCCAGCCGGTCCGCCGAGCCATCCGCCGCGTCGCCCCGGAGCAGCGCCGGCATCGCGTGCGCGAAGGACGCCGCCGGCCGCGGGTGCACGCCGATCTTGGGCGGCAGCTCGGCACCGGCGGCCAGGCCCAGCAGGGTCTGCTCGGCGAGGACGAGACGCTCGGGGAGGGGCGGCATCGCGGCGGCGACATCCGCTCCGGTGAGATAGCGCAGCGGCGGCAGGGTGGTCATGGCGCCGAGTGTAGGTCGACGGCACGGCGGCCACGCGACGCGCCTGGTGTCCGGCAGTTGGTGACGTTCGCTAGATTGGAGGCGTGAACATCGCCACGAGCCTGGAGAACCTCAAGCTCGAGCAGGACGCCGTCATCCTGTACGACGCCCTCGCCGCCATCGAGAAGGACGAGAAGCGCGCCGCCGCGTTCCGGCACATCGCGTCCAACGAGCGCCAGCATGCCGCGATCTGGGCGGACCAGCTCCGGGGGCTGGGCGCCACGGTGCCGCCGACCGGTCGCCCGCGGGCCCGGATCCGGTTCATCATCGTGCTCGCCCGACTGTTCGGCACCCGGGCCGTCAGCGACCTGGTCAAGGCCGTCGAAGGCGACGAGGAAGCCGCGTACGGGGCGCAGGAGGTGGACCCGGCGGTGGAGGCGATCGCCGCCGACGAGCGCGAGCATGCCGAGATCTGGAAGCGCCTGGACGACGAGGCGAAGACGGCGAAGACGGCGAAGACGGCGAAGAGCCGCGAGAAGGGCGGCCGGGGGTCCCCGGCCCAGCTCGTCGGGGCCGGCGGGCATCCGGGCATCGAGCCGGGCGCGCCTCTGGCCGCCGACTCCATCGCTCGCGGCGAGCGCTGGCATAGGAGCGGCCGCTCGGGAACCCTGCGGGCCACGATCTTCGGCGTGTCGGACGGCCTGACCTCCAACCTGTCGCTCGTGATGGGGGTGGCGGGCGCCTCCGGCCAGAGCGGCTTCATCCTCCTCGCCGGCATCGCCGGCCTCCTCGGCGGCGCGTTCAGCATGGCGACGGGGGAGTACATCTCCATGCAGAGCCAGCGCGAGCTGTTCGAGCGCCAGATCGCCCTCGAGCAGGCGGAGCTGGAGGCGATGCCCGAGGAGGAGCAGAAGGAGCTGGCGGCGCTCTACATGGCGAAGGGTTTCACCCGCGATGAGGCTGACACGATCGCTGCCCGGATGTTCGAGGACCCGAAAACGGCGCTGGACACCCTCGTCCGCGAGGAGCTCGGCCTGGACCCGGACGAGCTTGGCTCGCCCTTGGGTGCCGCGAGCGGCTCGTTCCTGGCGTTCGGCCTCGGGGCGCTCGTCCCGGTGCTCCCGTACCTGTTCGGCAGCGGGACGACCGCCTTCGTCCTGAGCCTCGTCCTGAGCCTCGGGGCGCTGTTTCTCGTCGGGGCGGGCGTCAGCCTGCTCACCGGCCGAAGCCTCCTGTTCTCCGGGTTCCGACAGATGGGGCTGGGCGCGACCGCCGCCGCCGTGACCTTCGTCGTGGGCAGGATCATCGGCGTGGGCGTGGCTGGGTAGGGGATGGACGCCGCAGAGCTCTCCGTCCGGCTGCGCGCCGAAGGCCTGGGCCCGGAGACCTGGTCCAACGGACCCGGCGACCGCTACGCCCCCCATGCCCACGACTACGACAAGGTCCTCGTCTGCGCTTCGGGCTCGATCCGCTTCGGGCTGCCGGCTCGGGGGATCACCGTGGACCTCGTGCCGGGCGATCGGCTCGACCTGCCGGCCGGCACGCGCCACGACGCGATCGTGGGGGTCGCAGGCGCCTCGATCCTCGAGGCGCATCTGCCCGTGGAGAGCCTGGCGGAGCTCCGGCGCCGGCCCGCAGGCACCTGGTAGGACCGCTTGCGGGATGCTGCCGATCTACGGGATGCTGCCGACGCAGACCCGGGTGCCGGCCTCGCCGTCGATCCGGTAGTCCGCCGCCGAGGCCGGGACCACGAGCGTCTCCCAGCGAGGAAGCCGCTCGGACCAGCCCTCGCCGGTGATCAACGCCTCGCCCTCGACCACCGTGACCACCTCGACGCTCCGGCCCGCGGGGCTGCGGAGGACAGGCCCGGGAAGGAGCGCCAGCTCGAGCCGGAACTCGGGCACGACCAGAGCGCCGCCGTCGAGGTGCCAGTCGCGGCCGGCGGCCCGGACGTGGGCATCCGGCCGGATCGCGCGCAGCGACTCGACGGGGTGGAGCGTCCGTCCGGGGACCGCCGGGCGCCCCCAGTCGGAGATCCTGAACGTCAGGTCGGACGGCTGCTCGATCTCGTAGACGAACGCTCCAGGGCCGATCGCGTGCAGCGTGCCCGTCTCCACGAGAAGCGTGTCGCCGGGCACGGCCCGGCGAACCTCGCAGTCGTCGCGGTCCAGCATGCCGGCGCCGATCGCGGCGCGCAGATCCGCCTCGGCAAGGCCGGCCGCGGGCCCCGTCACCAGCCGGCTCTCCGGGTCGGCATCCAGGATCAGCCACGCCTCGGTCTTGCCCAGCGCTCCCGGGCCGTAGAGCTCGGCGGCCAGGAGGTCCGACGGGTGGACCTGCAACGACAGCCACTCGGCGGGGTCGATCAGCTTGACGATCAGCGGGAAGCGTGGCCCCAGCAGGCGAAGTCCCGCCTCGCCCACGAGCGCGGCGCCAGCGACGGCGGCGATCGCGTCGAGGGTGGTTCCCTCGCCCGTGGCGCCCGAGACGAGCGACCCGCCAGCCACGATCGACCCGGGACCCGCCAGCCACAGCTCGCCCACGTGATCGGTGGTCGGCCCGAGGCGTCGTCCCGCCCACGGGCGAACGCTGACCGCCGGGATGGGGCGCAGGGGACGACCGGCGACGACGTTCTCGAGCGTCGTGTTCGGCTCGTCAGACTGCGACGGCGTGGTCAACCCGGGGGTGCTCCTGCTGCTGGATCCGGTCGGGTTGCCATTGTAGGTGCCCGGGAATCACGAACGCCCCGGTGGGTGGGACCGGGGCGTTCGTTGGGGTAGGCTGTGCCTAGCGGCCGCCGAGAATGCCCCACAGCAGGGGGTTGTCGCGGGGGTCGCGGACGCCTGACTTGTCCTCGGCGGTCATCACGAGGCTGACGATCGAGAGCAGCGCGAGGAGAGCAAACACGGTAACGACGATCATCGTCGTGCACCTTCCGGCTTCGAGGGATTGCCGCGGACCGGGTGGTCCCGCCAAGGTTCCGGCGGGGTCGGCATCCTGGGTTGACCCTGGAACGATGAGATCATAGCCTACGAACCATAGTGTTGCCAAGCCATCTGCCTAACGGCTGGGTACCAGTGACCAAGAACCACACGCTCAGTGACACGGACGCCCGGGTCCTGGCCATCCTCCAGCGGGACGGCCGGCGCTCCTACGCGGACCTCGGTACGGACCTCGGCATGGCCGGGCCATCCGCGTACGAGCGGGTCAAGAAGCTCGAGACCCGGGGGGTGATCCGCG
>DATCGK010000452.1:0-3547 GCA_036508975.1 Candidatus Limnocylindrales bacterium | reverse complement strand
TCTTGCCACTTCCCGCGGGAGCCACACATAGCACCGGGCCCGGCGCTGCAGTGGCGGCCGCGCGTTGATCCGGTGCGAGCCGGGCAAGGCGTTCGGCCACGGAGGAGGGCAGCACGCGCGGAGGATGGCAGGTGGCGCTTCGCTGAGGCTTATCCGCAGACTATCTTGGCTCAGGGCGCGCGCGCCTCTGTTCCGCTCAGGAACGGATCCGCTGAGGGGGCGAAGCTCACGGCAGCCAAGCGGCGGATCCGTGAACCCGAGGCCGAACTGATCGCTGACACCGAGGTTCCGGGCCAGGTCGGTAACCCGCCGCCTAACGGCGAGGAGATCGAGCACCGGTCGACGAAACTCGGGCGGATAACCACGTCGTCCCATTGCTGCCTCCTGTGGCGGACAGCAGCATGATTCCAGTTGTCTGACTCCACCGAGATCAGGGCACGCATCCAGCCGGCACGAGTTCGATGCGTGATCTTGTTGCCGATGCTGCGGTGCGAGCCCCGAGCGTCGCGAGGACTGGGAGAGTGATCCAGCGGATTGACGTGACCGCGTCGGACGCGCAGAGTGCGCATCTATCATCCCCGGAAGAACGCGTCGCACCCTTCGAGGTGGGGCGGATCGGCGCCGCCAAGCGGGGCAGGGAGGGACACATGACCGAGCCGCGCGACGCCGACACCACCGTCGATGCCACGACCACCCATCCCGTCGAGAGCGCGGATGTCAGCGACGACCTGTCGCGGGCTCCCGACCGACTTGCCGAGGCCGTCGCCCAGACGACGGCCGACGCCGCTTCCTCGCCAGGCCCTCGCGCACCCGCCCTGGATCCGTCGACCGCAGCGGGACTCGATGCGCGACTGGACGTCGCCACCGGCTTCGAGGACTGGCGAACCGCCGCCGTGGCTCCGGCGGTCGACCTGGCCGGGGGCCTGGGCAGCCTGCCGGACACCGGGGTCGACGTGAGGTCGCTCGCGGGCATGGGCATCGCACCCGACGGCGGTGGCGCCCAGGCATCGGCGGCGCCGCCCACGGTGACGGCGTTCGGCGGGGTTGCGGGAGTCGGTGCGGTGGGGACGGTCGGTGAGAGTGCCGGAGGAACGGGCGGCCCGGGCGTCGCCAGCTCGTCCTTCGCGATGAGCGCCGACGAACACGAGACAGCCACGTCCGACTCGGCGCCGGTCGAGTCGAAGGAGACTTCCGCGCCCGACACGGCACCCGATGAGTCGACAGCCACACCCGACTCGGCGCCAGTCGATTCGAAGGGTGCCGGCAGCGCCCTGACCAGGGATCAGCTGGCGGCCCTTGGGATCTCGGCCAACGGCGTCGAGGGCGTGACTGATCAAGAGTACGCGCGCTTGCGGTACGAGGCGGAGAAGAGCGGGGATCCGCTCGGCGATGGCGACCTCAGGTCGCTCTTCGGCGTCGCTACCACGCCCGCCGAGGATGCCGAGAAGGAGCACGCCATCGTCGATGCGCTGACGAGCAACGATCCGTTCGTCGCGGCACGAGGTCGCGCGGTCGCAGGCATTCCGGCCACCCCGGAGCAGGCGGCGGCCTACGACGCGGTGATCCAGCAGAACATCGCGGCCAATGCCGCGACGGCGCCCCTGATGGGCATCGAGCGCCAGCGCGAGCTTCTGGGCGGGGTGGGCGGGGTGCTCGGTCCGGCGTCGCCGGTGGAGCAGGCGCGGTGGGACCAGGCGAATATCGACTACCACAAGGCGCTGGCGGGCGATCCCTATGCTTATCAGAGCCTGCAGCAGAACCTCGCCGGCGTGACCCCGTCGGACCATGACCTGGCCGTGTTCATCCGGGGTGGGGGCGCGCCGGTGCTGGCCCTCGAACGCCAGTTCGAGCTCACAGGGGGCAATGTCCGGCCCCAGGAGCACCTCGATCGGCTGAACCAGCTCAACGCCGACCTCGGCGCCGCGGCGGGCGGCGACGCCGCGGCCCTGAAGCGGGTCGAGGGCTCGCTCGGCATGGACCGCGGCGCCCTCACGCCCGAGATGCTGGCGCCGGGAGGCTCCGTCCTCGGCATGGTCAAGGGGCTCGGTGTGTTTTCCACCGATGGCCTGGTCCCGGGCGACACGGGGCTCCGTGGCCTGGGCGGACGTGGCGTCGCTGCCGGGTCCGGCGGCGACACGCGCCCGGATGCCAGCCCGACGACCGGAACCGGCAGCACGGACCTTCCTGGAGAGTCCCGGCCCGGCGCCAACGACGGCCTCGACAGCGGCATGGGAGCGGGATCCGGACCGGCTTGGTCCAGTTCCGGCGGACAGGGCACACCGGGCGAGACACCCGGTCCGACGTCCGGTCCGGAGGACGGAGCCGCATCTCCCGGCGGCGCCTCACCTTGGGACGACGCGCTGGCCGGCCTCCAGGCACCGGCGGCCGATGAGCCCGGGTTCACCGAGCCTCGCCATTCCGGTCCGGATGCGTCGGCGCCAGCCGATCCGTCCATGGACAGCTTCGGCGAGCCGGGTGCTGGCCAGCCTGCCAGCGGTTCGGCGCTAGCATCCCAACCGACGGATCCCACCAGCGCCGGCGTCGACGACATGACGGCAGTCGAGGTTCCGACGGGCCCCATGGGCTACATCTGGATCCCGAACGCGGACGACACCCGGACCGCGTACGACCCGAACACCGGGCAGCCCGTGCCGAACGCAGACCCTCCCGCCGACACCGGTGGTGGCGACGATAGCGGCGGCGGCGGCGATAGCGGCGGCGGCGACGATAGCGGCGGCGGCGACGATAGCGGCGGCGGCGATGACAGCGGTGGTGGCGACGATAGCGGCGGCGGCGACACGACTACCGACACGACCACCGACGAGACCGGGCTCACGACAGGCGAGGGCGGCCCGATCAGCCCCCAGAGCCGGGCGGCCCTGGACCTCTTCGGCTACTCGGACACGCCGATCACGCGCGCCGGGACGGCGGGACCCGACTACGGGCAAGGCGACCCCGGCGCCAGTGGGGACACCGGGGGCGGCGATGCCGGTGGCGGCGGTGGCAGTAGTGGCAGCAGTGGGGACGGCTCGCAGCCTGAACCGATGACGACCGGCGAGGGGGGCTCGGTTCTCGTCGACCCGGGCACCCACAACCCGACGGCAGGCCCCGACTACGCGCCGGGGATCCCGGGGGACGGCCGAGACGGACCCGTCGGCGCGGGGGCCCATGGGCCGGTGACGGGGGGGCCGGGAATGGATCCGACGATTGCCGCGGGCGCCGGCGGTGACAGCCGGGCCGCCGCCACTGAACCGCCCGCGCTTGCCGACGACTTCAGCACCAATATCATGGGTGGCCTCGCGGCTCCGGCGTCCGCGATGGACGTCGCCTCGCTGGCGCCCGTCGCACGCGTCGAGGAGGCCCCGCCAAGCGAGGTCGCGCCCGTCGGGCAGGTCGATGCGCCGGCGGCCGGTCTCGATCTCTCGGCCCACGAGGCGTCGCTCGAGATCGCCCCGGCGGCGATGGATGCGCCCCAGATGGAGCAGCCGGCCCTCGAACAGCTCGATCCGGGATTTGCCGCAGTCGAACCACCACCGGACGCGGGCGG
>DATCGK010000451.1:0-13101 GCA_036508975.1 Candidatus Limnocylindrales bacterium | reverse complement strand
GAAGCTCGCGGCCAACCCGAACGACACCGTGACGCTCCTCGCCCTGGCCAACGAGTACTACGCGGGCCAGCAGTTCACCGACGCCGGCAACTGGCTGGACAAGGTCCTGGCCCTGGAGCCCAACAACGTCGAGGCCCTCCTGGCCCGCGGCGCCGTCAGCTTCAACCTGAACGATCTCCCGGCCGCCGAGACCACCTGGAAGAAGGTCGTGGTCATCGACCCGAAGAACGTCGAGGCGCACTACGACCTGGGCTTCCTGTACCTCAACTCGGCAACCCCGGACTGGGCCGGCGTCCAGCGCGAGTGGAACATGGTCATCGCGCTCGATCCCACCTCGCAGCTCGCCCAGACCGTCAAGTCCCACCTGGACTCGCTGGCCGCGGCCTCCATGCTGCCCGCCTCCTCGCCCGCGGCCTCCACGGGTGCCAGCGCGGCACCGGGCGGCTCCCCGGCAGCCTCGGCCGCCCCCAGCGCAGCCCCGGCGGCCACCCCGGCGCCCAGCACCTCCCCGGCGGCGAGCGCCGCCCCGTGAACGAGCTCGGCAGCGTCATCGGCATCGGCATCGCCTTCGCCGGCGGCGTCGTGTCGTTCGCGTCCCCCTGCTGCCTCCCGCTCGTGCCGGCGTACCTGGCCTACATGATGGGCGCGACCGGTGAGGGCACCACCGGTCGCCGCCCGGCCCTCCTGCACGGGCTGTCGTTCGTGCTGGGCTTCTCGTTCGTGTTCGTCGCCTTCTACGCGGCCATCGGCACCCTGGGCGCCTTCATCGACCGCCGCGTGCTCAACATGGTCGGCGGTGCGCTCCTGGTCTTCCTCGGCCTCCAGGTCGCGGGGATCATCAACGTCCGTGCCCTGTGGCGCGACACCCGCGCGATGCCCTCGATGGGGGGTGGGCTCGTGATGGCCGGCGGATCCGGCTCCAGCACCAGCACCAGCTCCGGCAGCACCAGCTCCGGCAGCACCAGCTCCGGCTCCGGCACCAGCTCCGGCAGCACCAACTCCGGCAGCACCGGCTCCGGCGGCGGTCGGGGCTTCGGGGCCATCACCAGCCCCGGCGACCAGCCGGGCTACCCGCGGTCCTTCCTGTTCGGCCTGCTGTTCGCGGCGGGCTGGAGCCCCTGCATCGGCCCGATCCTGGGCGGGATCCTGGGCCTGGCCACCGCCACGTCCAGCGTCCTCCAGGGGACGGTCCTCCTGGTCGCGTACGCGGCAGGGCTCGCCATCCCGTTCCTCGCGGTGGCCCTGGGCGCGTCCTGGGTCGCCAGGCGGCTGACCGTCGTCGGCCGCCACCACCACGCTGTCTCGATGATCACGGGCCTGCTGCTCGTGACGGTCGGCGTGCTGATGCTCACCAACATGCTCGGCCGACTGGCGACCCTCGGGTCGCCCTTCGGTCTCTGAGGAGGTAGTCGGACATGACCGAAGAGGTCCAAACCCGGCCGCTTCCGCCGACTGGCGCCCCGGCCGCCGCGGCGGCCGGCCCCACGCCTATGGATCGCGTCGACCGGTTGCTGGAAGGCCTGTGGCACTTCCTGACCTCGATGCGCGTGGCCATGCTGCTGATGCTGGCGATCGCCGCGCTGGGCGTCCTGGGCACGCTCATCATCCAGGCCCCTCCCGGCATCCTGGGCGACGTCGAGGCCAAGGCCAGCTGGCTGGACGAGATCCGGCCGAAGTACGGCAACTGGACAGGGTTCCTCGACACCCTCCAGCTGTTCCAGATCTTCAACTCGCTCCTGTTCCGGGTCCTGGTGGCGGCGCTCACGATCAGCCTGATCGCCTGCTCCATCCACCGGATCCCGGGCATCTGGCGGACCACCACCAAGCCGCGCGTGGACGTGGGCCCCGCGTTCTTCGGGCATGCTCCTCAGCACGAGGCGATCGTCGTCCGGCACACCCCGGCCGAGACGCAGGCCATCGTGGAGAACGTCCTCCGCGGCCGGCGCTACCGAACCCTCTCCAGCGACGACGGCGCCATCCACATCTACGCCGACCGCAACCGCTGGGCCCCGTGGGCGGGCCTCATCGCCCACATGTCCGTCGTCGTGATCCTGCTGGGCGCCATCGCCGGCACGCTTTGGGGCTACCGCGACTCGCAGTTCACGATCGCCGAGGGCGCCACGCTCCCGGTCGCCGGGGAGCCGGGCCTCACCATCAAGCTCATCGACTTCACCGACAAGTACGACACGAAGACGGGCGCGCCCATCGACTACGCGAGCCAGGTTGTCCTCTACAAGGACGGCCAGCAGGTGGACAGCCACACCATCCGCGTCAACGACCCGCTCCATTACGGCGACACCACCTTCTACCAGGCGTTCTTCGGAGCGGCCGCGATGATGACGGTCAAGGACGCCGCGGGTAACACGCTGGTCTCCGAGGGCGTGCCGCTGGCCTGGCGGACAACGGCCGACAATCGGCCGATCGGCTCCTTCAGCATCCCCGGCTCGGACTACGTGGGCTGGGTGATCGGCACGCTGGGCAACGGCGACACGACCGTCAAGCCCGGCCAGATGAAGGTGGAGCTCTACAAGGCCGCCGACGGCACGCCGGTCGCCTCCCAGGTGATGGACCAGGGCGTGGCGACCACGCTGGGCGACTACACGGTCACCTTCGAGCGCGAGAGCCAGTTCACCGGCCTCAACATCGCGCGTGATCCCGGTGTCATGCTCGTGTGGCTTGGGTCGTTCCTTCTCTTCGGCGGTTTCGTGATCCGCTTTACGATCCACCACAAGCGCGTGTGGGGTCGCATCGTTCCCCGCCCGAGCGGCGGCGCGGTCCTCGGCATGGCCACCCTGGCCACCAGGGACGTGTCGCAGGCCACCGACTTCGAGAACCTCGTCACCGACATCCGTGCGGCGCTCCAGGCGCCGGCGCAGAGCTGAGGAAGGTCCCCATGGAAAAGCTCTCCGGCTACGCCTTCATCGCCGCGATGTTCAGCACCGGCCTGGCGACGATCTTCTACGTGGCGTACGCCGTGTCCGGCCTGCGGGCCGCCCGCATGCAGACGGCCGGCGTGCCCATGACGACCACCGTCACGGGCTTCACGTCCGGGCCCCGCACAGCGGCGATCGGGCGCTATGCCACCATGCTGGGCTGGCTGGCGGTCTTCGCCCTCCTGGCCAGCCTGGTCTTCCGCACGATCGCGACCGGTCACGGCCCGTTCGCCAACATGTACGAGTTCTCGGCGGCCTTCGCCTTCGGGATCCTGCTCGCCTACATGTGGTTCGAGCGCCGCTACCACCAGCGGATCCTCGCCCTCATCGCCCTGCCGGTCGCGTTCGCGATGATGTTCTACGCGACGACCATCCCGGCCGACATCGAGCCGCTCGTGCCGGCGCTCCAGAACAACCTCCTGCTCACCGTTCACGTCGCCGTCGCCATCGTCGCCTACGGCAGCTTCGCCATCGCCTTCGCCGCCTCGGTGCTGTACCTGGCGCAGTTGTTCATCGCGTGGGTGGGGAACCGCCCGGAGCCCGGTGGCTGGGGCCTGCCCCGGCTGGACGTCCTGGACGACATCGGCTACCGCGCGGTCATCGTCGGCTTCCCGTTCCTCACCCTGACGATCATCCTGGGCGCCATCTGGGCCAACACGGCGTGGGGCACGTACTGGAGCTGGGACCCCAAGGAGACCGCGTCGCTGGTGACCTGGTTCATCTACGGCTCCTACCTCCACGCCCGAGTCATGCGCGGCTGGCGCGGCA
Source organism: Candidatus Limnocylindrales bacterium (assembly GCA_036508975.1). Lineage (GTDB taxonomy): Bacteria > Chloroflexota > Limnocylindria > Limnocylindrales > CSP1-4 > CAIXZV01. Next base: position 9,400 of record DATCGK010000451.1, on the reverse strand, counting down.
AGCGGGCGGCGATGCTGCTCGTGCTGGGCTTTGCCGCCACCCTGTTCACCTACTTCGGGAACCTGTTCTTCGGCGGGCTCCACAGCTATTCCGGCCTGGGCTGATCGGGTCCCGGACGAAGGAGTCACGACCATGACCGCAGCAGGAACCGCGGCCCGGCCCTCCGGGCGCATGGGCGGCCGGCTGCAGACGATCGGGATCATCGTCATCACCGCGGTGGTGCTCGGGGTGCTGGTCTACGCGGCCAGCGGCCAGGCGCCGTCCGACGGCGTGACGGAGATCGACCTGGGGTCCGGGGCGGCCGCCGTCGCTCCGGTCGTCGGCGCGGTGCCGCCGAACTTCACCGGGCTCACCTACGACGGCAAGACCGTGTCCCTCGCCGACTACGCGGGCAAGCCGGTCTGGCTGACTTTCGGGGCCTCCTGGTGCCCGGACTGCCGGACCGAGTCGGCTGACGTGGAGGCCACGTACGAGGCGAACAAGGACAAGGGGCTCAATGTCCTCGCGGTGTTCATCCAGGAGCCGGCGGCGGACGTGAGCGGCTACGCGCAGCGGGCCGGACTGACGTTCCCCATCGCGGTGGACGAGCAGGCTGCGATCGCCGACGCATACCGGACGATGGGCATCCCCACCCATTTCTTCATCGGCCCGGACGGTAAGATCCGGGAGATCCGGATCGGCGCGCTCTCCAGGGACGAGATGGACCGCGCCGTCGCGGCCATCATGAACTGAGGGCACGATGACCGATCCCGCGACGCCCGACGCGCAGCCGCCCCGGAGCCCGGAGCCGACGTCGCCTGACGCCGGCTCCGAGTCGGTCACGGCCGAGTCTGCCGGCGCGGGAACCGCCACCGGTGATACCTCCGTCGAAGCTGCCGTCGGCGCCGCCGCCGCTGGTGCGACCGGTGGCCCCGTTGCCGACGCCGTCGCCGACGCCGTTGCGGAGCCCGCCGCCGAGCCAGCCAGGCGTCACCGTCACCCGTTCTACCTGCGCGGCCGCCGGCCGCGCCTGCCCCGCTCCCGGCGCGGCCTGTTCGCGCTCCTGCTGGTCCTCACGGGTATCGGCGGCATCGCCGTGTTCACGGGGGTCTCGCTGATCCAGTGGACCGAGACTGCCGACTTCTGCGGACGCTGCCACACGATGTCGCCCGAGCTGACGGCCTACGAGCATGGCGCGCACCGCGATGTCGCGTGCGCCGAGTGCCACGTGGAACCGGGCATCGCCGGCTGGGTCAAGGCCAAGCTCAACGGCACCCGCCAGCTGGTGGACGTGGTGCTGGGCACGTTCCCGGAGCCGATCCCGCCCCCCGACCACGCCGACCTCCCGGTGCCCTCCGACACCTGCGCCAAATGCCATGACGTCTCGCGTCAGGCCCTCACCGCCCTCAAGACACGGACCCAGTTCTCCGAGGATGAGGCCAACACGCGCCAGTTCGTCGGCCTGCTGGTCCGGCCGGGCGGGGGCGACGTGTTCGCCACGAGTCGCAGCGTGCACTGGCATGTCCTGCGCACCGTGACCTACTGGACCTCCGACCCACGCTCGGTCACCATCGACTACGTCGAGGCGGAGACCGAGGGCGGGACGATCCAGGCGTTCATCAGCCAGGACAAGGTCAAGGACTCCAGCTACGTCCAGCCGGACGTCGCCGCCATCAAGGCGACCGAGACGGCCAAGGTGATGTCCTGCTACGACTGCCACAACCGGGCCGGGCACGCGATCCCCAACCCCCGGACGGAGGTCGACTACCGGATGTCGATCGGTCAGATCGATCCCAAGCTGCCGTACATCAAGCGCGAGGCCATGCGGATGCTCTGGACCGACTACCCGGACGTCGCTACCGCCGACGCCGCCGCTGACAATCTCACGCAGTTCTACAAGACGAACTACCCGGACGTCGCCGCGTCCCGGGGCCCCCAGATCGAGTCGGCGATCGAACAGCTCAAGGTCCTGTACCGGCTCACGGCCACGCCGGAGATGAAGGTGTCCGCCAAGACGTACCCGGACCACCTGGGGCACTCGGACTTCCCCGGCTGCTTCCGCTGCCACGACGGCGGCCACTACCTGATCGAGGGCGGGATCGTGACGAAGAAGGCGATCCCCTCCAGCTGCGACACCTGCCACACCTTCCCGCAGATCGGGCCGGCGGTGGCCAGCCTGCCGCTGGGCGAGCCGCCGTCCACCCACCAGGACTCACTGTGGGTCTTCAACCACAACACGGCGGCGACGAGCGTGGATCCGGGCAACCAGAGCTGCGGCGAATGCCACGCCCGCGACTACTGCGTGAACTGCCACAGCACGGGCGCGGTCACGGTCAAGCACGACGCGATGGCCACCAACCACGCCCAGGTCATCCGCGACCAGGGCAACACCGCCTGCGCCTACTGCCACCAGCCCCCCTTCTGCGCCCGGTGCCATACGGAGCCCGTGCTGCCGGTCACTACGCCGTTCCTCCAGGGCGTGACGATCCGTCCGCCCACCGCGGCGGAGGGCGTCTCCTGGCCGCTTGCGATACCCAACCCGCATACCGTCACGCGATCCTGACCCGGTACGGGCGGCCCGCGCCCGATACGGGGAACCCGATCCGAGGAACCCTGCGCCCGTCCCTGCCAACCCGGCTGGAGCGGGCGCATCCGTTCTGGCCCTGTCCGTGGGGGCCGGATGTCACGTGGATATATGCCCTTTCTGTATCGACCCATGGGTTGTCGGCAGGTTGTGGGCACGCACAATTCATCTACTGGGGCGGAGGGTGACGGTATGCCCATGACCGTCAGGAGGCGTGGATGGAATCAGAGCCCGGCGCGGGATCGGAACCCGGCGTGGACGTTGAAGCAACAGCGAGGCCAGAGGCCGGCGCGGTGGTCGATGCTGCCACGGCATCGGTGACCGACACGGGATCCGCTGACCCCGGAGGCCGATCGTCGCGGCGCAGGTTCCTGCGCTGGCTCGGGGGCCTCACGATCGTGTCCACGGCCGCGATGGTGGCAATGCCGATCATCGCCTTCCTCATCCCGTCCGAGAACGCGGCGTCCAGCGGTGGCGGCAAGGTGCTGGTCGGCACGACCGCGGACATCCCGGCCGGCGGGGGCAAGGTGGTCGCCATGGGCAGCAAGCCGGCCATCGTGGTCAACACCAAGTCGGGCGTGAAGGCCTACTCCGCGATCTGCACGCACCTCGGCTGTGTCGTCGCCTGGAACGACATGATCGGCGTCATCCAGTGCCCCTGCCATGACGGGCGCTTCAACCCGGACACCGGCGCGGTGGTCTCGGGTCCCCCGCCGAGCCCGCTCCCCTCGATCCCGGTCTCGGTCGAGGGCGACCAGATCTTCCTGACGGAGGCATGAGAATGGCTGCCAACCCGTCCGCGAAGACTGCCGAGGGCGAAAGCTGGCTGGACCAGCGAACGAAGCTCGCGCCCCTCATCAAGGCCAGCCTGCACGTCCGCATCCCCATGTCGGCGAAGACCTACTACTTCGGCGGCATCGCGATGTTCCTGTTCGCGATCCAGGTGGTCACCGGCACGCTGCTGTCGCTGTACTACAAGCCCACCCCGCAAGCCGCCTACGAGAGCGTCCAGTTCATCACCAGCAGCGTCAGCTTCGGCTGGCTGATCCGGTCCATCCACCACTGGACCGCGAACCTGATGGTCCTGTTCGTGGCCCTCCACCTGGTCCGGGTGTTCGTGCAGGCCGCCTACAAGTACCCGCGCGAGCTGACCTGGGTCGTGGGCTCGTTCCTGTTCATCGTGACCCTCTGCTTCGGCTTCACCGGCTACCTGCTGCCGTGGGACCAGCGCGCCTACTGGGCGACGGTCGTCGGCACCGAGATCGCCGGCGCCGTGCCCGTCATCGGCGACGCGCTGCTCCTGCTGCTCCGCGGCGGTGCGGACGTCACCGGCGACACGATGAGCCGGTTCTTCGGGATCCACGTCCTGGTGCTCCCGCTGATGCTGGGCGGGCTCATGGCCGTGCACCTGCTGCTCGTGCACCAGCTCGGCCTTGCGAACCCCAACCGCCCCGAGCCCCGCGTGGTCACGCCCGAGGTCGAGAAGGAGCCCCTGCGGCCGTTCTTCCCGCACTACATCATCGACGAGCTCATGGCCTGGTACGTCATCCTGGCGATCCTGGTCGTCCTGGCATCGATCTTCCCGGCCGGACTGGAAGGGCAGGCGAACCCGCTCGAGACACCGGCCCACGTGAAACCGGAGTGGTACTACCTGGGCGTCTACGAGCTCCTCAAGCTCATACCCAACGAGATCCTCGGCATCGGGATCCCGAGCAAGTTGATCGGCATCATGATCCCGATCGTCGGGGTGACGCTGCTGATCCTCTGGCCGATCCTGGACCGGAGCCCCGAGGTGCGCGCCAGGCGGCGCCTGCTCGCCATCGCGGGCTGCACCGTCGTGATCGTCGGCCTCATCGCTCTCACGATCTGGGGCTATGTCAGCTGAGATGACCGAGGACCCGATGCGTCACCCGTCACCCACCCGCCGGGCGCTCCGGCTCGCCGCCACCCTCGGCTTCGCCGGGCTGGTCTGGTTCGCCCTGGCCTTCTCGGCCCTGGGCGAGAGCCCCAGCCCGTCGGCCGATACCTCCTCCGCGTCACCGGCCCCGTCCGCGTCACCGGCCCCGTCCACGTCACCGGCCCCGTCCGCGTCGCCGACCGCATCCGAGTCCCCGGCTCCGTCGGCCGGCGCCATCGCGACCGCCAACCCGTCCGCGTCGGTGCCCACCGTTCCGACGCCCGGCCCGTCGGACAACGGGTGGCTCTTCGCCACGCCCGTCCCGACCCCGGGGGTCCCGCTGGCCACAGCGCCGCCTGTCCCGCCGATCATCGTCCACCCGGACGGGGGCGGTGCCAACAGCTGCTACGACTGCCACAGCGCGGTCAACAACAAGCAGGCCCAGATCGCGGCCGACTGGAAAGCCAGCGCCCACGGCCAGGCGGGCGTCACCTGCGCCGACTGCCACGGCGGCGACCCCGGGTCGGACCAGATCACCAAGGCGATGAGCCCCGACATCGGGTTCGTCGGAGCACCGGACCGCCAGGGGAGCGTCGGGCTCTGCGGCAGCTGCCACGCCAACGTGGACAAGATGAAGGCGTCCGGGCTGCCCACCGACGAGTACGCCAAGTACTGGTCCAGCGTCCACGGCCAGCGCCTGCTCACCACCAACGACGCCCGCGTCGCGGTCTGCTCGGACTGCCACGGCGTGCACGACATCAAGAAGGTCTCCGACACGACGTCCATGACCTTTGCGCTGAACGTTCCGCAGCTGTGCTCGGGATGCCACTCGGACAAGCAGCGCATGGCGCCCTACAACATCCCGACCAACCAGTTCGACGTCTACAGCAAGAGCGTCCACGGCGTGGCGCTCCTGACCAACAAGGACGTCCGCGCCCCGTCCTGCGGGTCCTGCCATGGGACCCACGACGCCCAGCCCCCGACGTCCGCCACGGTCGTCCAGGTCTGCGGCAAGTGCCACACGGCGACCCAGGAGCTGTACATGCAGAGCCGCCACTCGGAGCTGCAGGCCGCGGCTCCGATGTGCTGGACCTGCCACGGCACCCATGACGTCGCCCAGCCCAGCTCCGCCCTCTTCTTCCACGACACGCCGCCGGACTACACGTGCGTCACGTGCCATGACCTGCAGACCCACACCCTGAGGCTTGAGCTGAACCGCTTCGTCGACCCGACCGCCCGGCGATGCGACACCTGCCACCACCCCGATTCGGAGATCTACGCCCAGATCCAGGGCATCTCGACCGCCGTCGTCGGCGCTGAGACTGCCTACGACGACGCGGCTGCGCGGATCGAGAAGGCCGCGGGGTTGGGCATGATCACCTCGGATGCGGACCTGGCCCTGGTGGCCGCGAAAACGAGCCTGATCCAGGCCCAGGCGGCCGTCCACACGACCAAGTTGAAGACGATCGCCGAGCTGTCCGCCGATGCGAAGACCAAGGCCGACGCCGCGGCTACCATGGCCAACGCGAAGATCAGCGAGAGCACCTTCCGACGCCAGGTCATGGTGATCGTCCTGGTGTTCATCCTGCTGGGCGTCGCGTTCCTCGTGCTCACCAAGCGGCGCCTGGACAAGAGCCTCGAGGCGGAGACCGAGACCGCGTCGAAGTCCGAAGCCGAGCCGAAGCCCGGAACCGGGCCGAAGCCCGGAACCGGGCCCGACACGCACTGACCGCCGCCGCGAGCGACGCGGCCGGCGACCCTGACCTGGAGGAGACCTACACCCGCCCGACCGCGATGCGGTCCGGGCGGGCGTAGATGTTGAAGCCCGCCCCGCGCAGGAACCCGACGAGGGTCACGCCCAGGCGCCCGGCCGTCTCGACCGCGAGATCGCTGGGGGCCGAGACGGCTGCCAGCACCGGAACGCCCGCGACCGCGGCCTTCTGGACCAGCTCGAAGCCGAGGCGGCCCGAGACCAGGACGATGTTCCCGTGCAGCGGGAGGTTGCCGGCCAGGACCTGGCTGCCGATCAGCTTGTCCAGCGCGTTGTGGCGGCCGATGTCCTCGCGCAGGACGAGGAGCTCGCCGGTGACGGTGAACAGGCCGGCCGCGTGGAGGCCGCCGGTGGCCTCGAAGACAGCCTGGGCCTCGCGGAGACGCCCCGGCAGCGAGAGCAGCGTCTCCGCGGAGACCAGCGGGCCGGCGGGGATGGGCGCGCACCGGACGGCGATCTCATCGATCGAGGCCCGGCCGCAGATCCCGCAGGATGCCGTGGCAACGAAATGGCGCTCCGCAACGAGCGAGGCGTCGAACGGCCGGGCCAGGCGCACGGTGATCTCGTCGTCCGGCTGGGCGGCGATCGTGGGGTCACCGCGGTCGAAGCCGATGATGGCCGCGTGGTCCTCGACGAGGCCCTCCGTGCGCAGGAAGCCGGCCGCGAGCTCTGCCTCGTGCCCCGGGGTGCGCATGGTGATCGCGACGTCCACCGGCTCCTGGCCGGGGCCGGCGGCGCGGATCGCCAGGGGTTCCTCGCCTGCCAGGCGATCATCACGGGACTCCACGGTGCCGGCGCGGTAGGCCGTGATCCGAGCGCGGGTGGCGCGGCGCTCAAGGGAAGGTTCGGGAGGCTGGGTCATCGCGTGGAGATGCTAGCCGCTTGGGCCAGGCTACGTCCCCTGGTGAGCCCTGGATCTCGCCGAGTTCCCTCCTGCGGGCTCCGCGTGCGGCAGTCAGCCGACCTCGGCCAGGAACCCGAACAGCGTCTCCGTGAACCACTCCGGGCGCTCCATGCTGGGCAGGTGGGCGACGCCCGGCAGGTCGATACGCCGCGCCCCGGGCACGTGGTCCGCGAGGAGCCCGGCGGTCATGCGTGTGCCCAGCGTGTCGAGCTCCCCGATGATCACCAGCATCGGAACACGGATCTCGCCCAGCCGGCCGGCCGCGGGCGGATCCAGCGCGATCGGCCGACCCTCGGGCTTCTCCTGCAGGTAGGTCTCCAGGCACATCCGGCGCACGAGCTCGCGGACCGGGGCCGGCGCCCGGCCCGCCGGCTGACCCACGCCGTCGACCCAGACGGCCACCTCCAGGTCGGCGAGCGCCCCCCAGTCCTTGGCCGCCCACAGCTCCTCCATGCGCTCGCCCGCGGCGGTCTCCTCCGGTGTCTCCCCGATCTCGACACCGCCGAGGCCGCCGCACACCCAGACGAGGGCCTCGACCCGGCCGGGGAACTCGAGTGCCGTGTCGATCGCGATCGAACCGCCCCGCGAGCAGCCCACCAGCGTTGCGCGCTCCACACCGGCCGCGTCCATCACCGTTATCAGGTCGGCGCGGTTCGAGAACTCGACGTCGGTACCCTGGGTCCGACCGTGGCCCCGGGTGTCGTAGCGGGCCACGCGATGCCGTGCCGCGAGGGCCTCCCACTGTGGGTCCCACATGCGGGCATCCGCGATCCCGGCGTGGACGAGGATGACCCCCGTTCCCTCCCCCGCCGCCTGCGCCCACAGGCGACCGCCCACCGCCGGGACGAGCCCCTGGAAGTCGCTCACGACATCGGCGTCGTCGCCGGCCGCTCCAGGTAGACCGCCTTGCCCGTCGGGCGCAGGCAGTGCGTCATCGACATCGCCCGGAGGTAGCCACCGGCGTTGAGGATGGCCACCGCGTCGCCCTCGGCCACGTCCGGGAACGGGTAGTCCTCGGCGAAGAGGTCGCCCGCCTCGTTGATGTGCCCAGCGATGGTGACGAGCTGGGTACGCTCGCGGAGCGGGCCACGGAGCGGGAGGACCTCCTGGGCGTACCGGTAGATGAAGTACGCGCAGTTGACGTTCCACCCGATGTCGAGACCGACGTACATCGTCCCGCCTCGCCGCTCCAGGGTGACCACCTCGCCCAGGAGCACGCCGGCGTCCTTCATGACGAGATCGCCCGGCTCGAACGCAGCCGTCACCCCGTACGGCCCCAGGTGGCGGCGTACAGCCTGCGCGTAGGCATCGAGATCGACGGGCCGCTCGCCGTCGCGGGCCACCACGCCCAGACCGCCGCCGACGTTGACCTCGCGGATGGGGCAGCCCGCCTCCAGCAGCCGGTCCAGGAACCGGGTGGCGCTTGTCAGTGCAGCCTCGAAGCCGTCCAGTTGGTCGCCCAGCCAGCCCGACCCGGCGTGGAAGTGCATCGTGTCCACGGTGAGGTGGTGGCGGCGGGCGCCGGCGATCGCGTCGTCCAGCCGGTCCTCGGTCACGCCGAACTTCGTCGGCCGCTCACCCGCGTAGGCGAGATGCTCCGTGTAGCCGGCGCCCGCCCCCGGGTTGATCCGGATGCCCACGGTCCGGCCGGGTGCCCGGCGCCCCACGCGCTCGAGCTGGCTGACGCCATCGAGGTTGAGGCGGATCGGATGTGCGAGCAGCACGTCCAGGTCCCGCTCGCTGACGTTGGTGCCCGTGTGGCTGATCGCGTCGGCGGGCCAGCCGTTCGCCAGCGCGTGCAGGACTTCGCCGGGCGAGCAGGCGTCGATGCCCACGCCCCGCGGGGTGCCCGGGTCCCCCATGCCACGCAGGACCTCCAGGATCCGCGGGTCCGGGCACGCCTTGAGCGCGAACCGGGTGACGTACGGGACCCCGGCCCGCGCCAGCGCCCCTTGAAGCGCGCGCATGTTCTCCACGGGGCGAGCGAGGTCGTAGACGAACAGCGGCGCGCCGTGCTCGCGAACCAGGCCCTCGAGGTCAATGCCGTTGAGCGCAAGGCGGCCGTCGACGACATCCAGGCCCGGTCGCCGCCACCAGGTGGGGGCCGGGGCGGGGAGCGCGGTGGTGGGGGCCGGGGCGGGGAGCCTGCCACTCATGCTCGGGCCGGGGGGGATGGGCGAGCCTCCAGGATCGCCTGGCAGGCAACGGGATCCGCGAAGGGGTCCGGTCCTTCGGCCACGTCGGTCCCCAGCGCGACGAGCAACC